>JAEETP010000053.1 GCA_016290415.1 Bacteroidales bacterium | reverse complement strand
TTCTCTGGTAGAGGGGGCCCACGGCCAGCAGCTTATCACTGACCTTTGCTGGGAAGACCTTGAAGAGATCATAAGCACAGAGGCATCCCCTTCTGACTACATAATATTCCCGGGCGGAATGCCGGGCGCCAAGAATCTGGCGGAGTTCAGGCCGCTTATGGCGCTTCTCAAAGCACATTGGGCAGCAGGCGGCGGAGTGGCTGCTATCTGCGCCTCTCCGGCAGTTGTACTGGCTTCCCTTGGCGACACTTTTGCCGGCCTGGAGATGACTTGTTACGACGGTTTTGAGGCCACACTTCAGGCGGCTGGCATCAAACATAAGGAGGCCGGCAGCGTAGTGGACGGACGCCTTGTCACCGGCCGCGGCCCCGGCTATGCCACCGAGTTTGCCCTTTCCATCCTCGCCCAGATCAAAGACCGCGACACCGCTGCCGCAGTATCTGCCGGCTTCACTCCCCGCTAATTACAATACGCCCTTCGCTAGGCTTCGAAAAAGCTTCGCTCCGGGCCAGGGAGAACATAGAACCCCTGTTCCCTACACAAAGCTTTTTCTACGCTTAATGCGAAGGGCAGACGAACGCAGACCCTGTGCCTTTCAGTCGGAGGCATCTGCCCTATTATACTATTTCACTGAGCCTTTAAGGGTGTATTTGCCGCTTGAGAGGGTCTCTTCGCGGATGGTGTCGCCGTCGGGGATGTAGACCTTGGCGGTGGTGCTTACGGGCACGTTGCACTTGAGGGTGAAAGTGCCGTCCTTTGCCACTTTCCAATCAATATCGATGCGGCCGTAAGGGCAATCCTTATGGAACTTGACCCAATCGAGGCCATCCACCATGGTGGGCCTGATCTCGAAGGTTTTATAGCCGGGACTGGTGGGCTCAAGGCCTGCCAGGTCACGGTAGAACCAGCGGATGCCGCCTCCCATAAACGGGATATTGCGGGAGAACACGCCGTCCCACTGCTCCCAGAAAGTGACGGCCCCCTGCTCTATCCAATAACCGATGCTGGGGAAATCGCGCTTGTTGATGATCTCGTATGCCAAATCGGCACGGCCGTATCTAACCAGTATTTCGCACAGATAACGCCATCCCACAAACCCGACGTGAAGATGGTTGTCGCACTCGGCAATATTGGCCACCAGGGCATTCAATGCCTTGTCGAGCCTCTCCTGCGGGACACCACCAATCAGCAGCGCCCACATATTGCTGCCCCACTTGCCGTAAGATTCCGTTTCGGGATCATAGAAACAGCGGTGGAATGCGGCGGCTGTAGTGTCGCGCAACGCGGCAAAATAGGCGGCGTCGGCACTCTTGCCAAGAAGCTCGGCGGCCTCTGCCGTCATCCTTGCGCAAGTCCACAGGAAAGCGGTATGTACCAGCGCTTTAGATGGAATATCCCAAGGGGCGTTCCATTCTCCCAGATCCATAAAATACTGACCGGTACGGCTCTCCATTATCTTGGTGGCGGGATCCACCCAGTTCAGCATCCAGCGGGTGTGGGCCGCCATAGCATCATAACATTCTGCAAGGGCGCGGCGGTCGCCGTATTCCCAGTAAAATTCGTAGGGAACCACATTCATTGCAGAGCCAAAAGCCACTCCGCCGCCCGCTTCGGGCTGCCAGGGTGCCGAATTGCACACATAGCCGTCCGGCTTCTGGGCCTCGCGGAGGTCGCGCAGCCACTTGTAATAAAACGACCCGGTGTTCATAGTGGTCATTGTGGTCACTCCCACGGCCTGACCGTCGCCGGTGTAGCCTATGCGCTCACGGTGAGGAGTGTCGGTGGGGATACTGCCGTGCATATTGTCCAGCTGGGTGCGGCGCCAAATCTTGTCCATATAGTTCAGCAGGTCGTTGGAGCACTCAAACGAGTTTGCCTGCTCCACGTCGCTGTTGACCGCCTGCGCCTCTATCTGGCTGGGTTTGATATCGTCCAGGCCGAATATCTCTACCTGCTGGAATGCATAATATTCAAAACGGGGATGCCAGCTCTCCCTGCCGGTGCCCTTTGCTATATATTTCATTGAGCTCACGGCCTTTTCGGCTGCATTATAGTCTTCTGTAAGATTGAATACAGTGACCTCCTGCCCCTCCTTAAGGTTCAGGTTCTTGAGCTCTACCCAGCCCGAAATATATTCGGGGAATGTAACTATAATAGAGCCGGTGGAGTCAATCTTCTCTATCTTGGTAGGCGCCCAGGTACCGGTGACACGGTCGCTGGGACCCATCTGGGCCACAAGCTCCCCTTCCGGAGCCCTCTTTTCCACAGCATTTGCCCAGGAAGAATCGTCATAACCCGGTTTGGACCAGCCTTCGTGCTCTTTGCGTGCATCGTACACTTCGCCAAAATAGAGCTGGTCATATACAATGGCGCTCTTTTCTACTTTCCAGGATGTGTCGCTGGCAATGACGTCCTTTGTACCGTCCTCGTAGCTGATCACTATCTGTCCAAAGAACTTGGGCACACCATAGCCCATCACAAAGCGGCGGAATACCAGGTCATAGTAGCCGTTGCCGAGTATCGCGCCCACGGCATTGCGTCCCTGCACAATCTTGTCGGTCAAATCGTAGCTTACATAGGCCACGCTGTAACCGTTGAACGGATCGGGAATCTTGAGCAGACGCTCTTCCAGTTTCTCACGGTAGCCATAGTTTGTCTGATTGGGTACAAGGTACTCATTCCCAGCCTTGCTGCCATTGCAATACAATTCGAAATAACCCAAGCCGGTGCCATAAAAACGGACACTCCTGACCGGTTTTGTAACCTCAAACTCCTTGCGGAGCAGCGGTGCCGGCTGCACATCCTCGCTCATCTCGTAGTCATAAGAATTCTCTCCCTGCCAGGGAACCCCGATCCACTTTGCCTGCCACAAACTGTTCAACAAAACACCTGTGTGGAAATGGCATACCGGACTCCACCGGGAAAGCTCGCCCTTTTGGTCACGCACCTGAACCTGCCAGTAATAATCCGTGCAGGACTCCAGAGCCTTGCCTTTGTAGGGCACCAGCACAGATTCATCACTGATCACGATGCCGGAATCCCAATAGACCTTGTCTGGATTGGCGGGATCTTTAAATACCCTGATTATGTACGAACTCTGGGCCGCACCCTGCTCTTTGCTAGTGTTGATCCACGAAAAACGGGGCGAAACCGCATCAGTGAATGCATCGGCCTTGTATTCGGTGGTAAGGTTGCCGGGGACGATGCTGCAATTTGATTTATTGCAGCCGACGGCCAGAATGAAAACCGAAAGGACAAAGAAGAGTCTTCTCATATTTAACTATTTGATGTTTCCTTTAAGAGTATGACTGCCGCTGACAAGGGTTTCTTCGCGAACACTGCCGCCGTCAGGAACATAAACCTTGGCGGTGGTGCCAACAGGCACGGTGCATTTCAAAGTGAAATTGTTCCCTGCAACCTTCCAGTCTATGGCAATGCGGCCGTAAGGGCAGTCTTTTGTGAACTTGACCCAGTCTAGACCGTCCACCACGGTGGGCCTGATCTCAAAGGTCTTATAGCCGGCAGATGTGGGCTCAAGACCCGCCAGGTCACGGTAGAACCAGCGGATGCCGCCTCCCATAAAAGGATGATTGTGAGAAAACTCACCGTTCCACTGCTCCCAGGTCACTGTGGCGCCCTGCTCTATCCACCAGCCGAAACTGGGATAGTCGCGCTTGTTGATAATTTCATATGCCAGATTGGCGTGGCCGTGCTTGACCAGCATCTCGCACAGGTAGCGGAAACCGACAAAGCCGGTGTGAAGGTGATTGTCCTTCTCTGCGATATTATCTACCAAAGCCTTCACAACCTTCTCTTCCCTGTCGGCGGGAACGCCCATAGCCAGGGCGAACACGTTGCTGCCGTCCTTGCCGTATGAGCCGGTTTCAGGATTGTAGAAGACACGGTGGAAAGCGGCGGCGGTACTGTCGCGAAGGGCGGAGAAATATTTCAGGCCGGCGACATCGCCCATAATGGCGGCGGTGCGGGCCGTAATGTCGGCGCAAGCCCAGAGGAACCAGGTGTGGACCAGGGCGTTTGAAGGAAGGCCATAGGCGGGAACCCACTCGCCAAGATCCTTGAAATAATGGCCCGAACGGCTTTCCATAATGCCGGTTGCAGGATCCACCCAGGTAGTCATCCAGCGAGTCTGGTCCTGCATAGGCTTGTAGCACTCCCTTAGCTGGCGCAGGTCGCCGTATTCCCAGAAGAATTCGTAAGGAATTATGCTGATGGATGCGCCCCAGGGAATTCCGCCGCCGGCCTCAGGCTGCCAGGGGGCCGAATTGGCCACATAGCCGTCAGGCTTCTGAGCCTCGCGCAAGTCGCGGATCCACTTGTTGTAGAAACTCTGGGCTCCCATTGTGGTCATAGTCGTGGGACCCACAGCCTGACCGTCACCGGTATAGCCAATGCGCTCGCGGTGAGGGCAGTCGGTGGGAACGCCGCCGTGCATATTATCCAGCATACTGCGGCGCCAAATCTTGTCAATCTTGTTTATGAGTGCATTAGAGGTCTCGAAAGTGGTTGCCTGAGGGATGTCGGAGTTCACGGCCTGGGCCTCTATCTGGCCGGCCTTGAGCGACTCCAGTCCGGTGATTTCTACCTGGGAGAACACATTCCACTCGAAGCGGGGATGATAGCTCTCTTTGCCGGAACCTTTGGCAGTATAAACATTGCTGGAAACCAGCGATTCGTTAAGATAGCTTACAGTTACCTGTTGGCCCTCTTTCAGATTCAGATCCTTGAGCTCTACCCAGCCCGATATCTCTTCGGGGAAAGAGACCTTGAAGGCTCCGGTAGAGTCTATCTTTTCAATAGAAACGGGTTTGTATACAGCGGTGATGCGGTCGCTGGGACCAAGCTGTGCCACAAGTTCCCCTTCGGGAACCCTTTTCTCCACGGCATTTGCCCAGGCGGAATCGTCGTAGCCGGGTTTGGACCAGCCTTCGTGCTCGCGGCGGGCATCGTACTGCTCTCCTATATACATCTGGTCGTAGAGTATGGCACTCTTTTCTATCTTCCAGGAAGTATCGCCGGCAATCACCTCACTTGTGCCGTCTTCATATTTAATCAATATCTGACCGAAGAACTTGGGAACGCCGTAGCCCATCACAAAGCGGCGGAACACCAGGTCGTAGAAGCCGTTGCCAAGTATCACACCCACGGCATTCGCCCCCTGCACAATCTTGTCGGTAAGATCGTAGCTTACGTAGGCCACGCTGTAGCCATTGAACGGATCGGGAACGGGAATCAGCCTTTCTGCAAGCTTTTCACGATAACCATAGTTGGTCTCGTTGGGCACCAGATACTCGTCGCCGGCCTTGCTGCCGTTTACATAGAGTTCAAAATAGCCCAGGCCGGTGCCGTAGAAACGGGCACTTCTGACCGGTTTGGCTACCTCAAACTCTTTGCGGAGCAGCGGCGCAGGCTGCACATCTTCGCTGCGGTCGTAGTCATACGACTCCTCTCCCTGCCAGGGAGCGCCAATCCATTTTGCCTTCCATAGACTCTGCATCAGGATTCCGGTGTGGAAGTGGCACACGGGACTCCAGACAGACGGCTCACCATTCTCGTCGCGGACCTGAACCTGCCAGTAGTAATCTGTGCAGGACTCCAGCGCCTTGCCTTGATAGGGAATCAGCACCGATTCACCGCTGATTGTTATGCCGCTGTCCCAATAAACTTTTTCGGGATTTGCAGGGTCTTTGAACACGCGGATGCGGTAGGACGACTGGGCGGCACCGTTCTTTGTGGATGTATTAATCCAGGAGAAGCGGGGCGAAAGAACGTCCGTGAAGGCATCTGCCTTGTATTCAGTGGTAAGTTCGCCGGGTTTGACAGTGCACTTGTCGGCATTGCAACTTGCAAGCAGGAGGCACAGAGAGAAGATGATTGCTAGCTTTTTCATTTTGAAATATAAGAATTGCCAAAGTTAGCAATTATATGAAATAATAATAGGGCAAAAATGTCTACATTTGTAGCTATGATAACCTTTATAACCTCTATCGTACTGCTGGTTCTCGGGTATCTGTTCTACGGGAAATTTGTAGAGAAGAAGCTGTTACGCTCCGACCCCGACCGCCCCACACCCGCCATCAGCCACAACGACGGCGTAGATTTCCAGCCGCTCAAACCCTGGCGCATTTTTATAATACAGTTCCTGAACATTGCCGGCCTCGGCCCCATATTCGGCGCAATACTCGGTGCCGCCTATGGCCCTGCAGCCTATATATGGATTGTGGTAGGCTGCATATTTATGGGTGCCGTGCACGATTTCTTCTCCGGAATGATGTCGATGCGCGCCTCCGGCCGCGGCACGCCGTCTATAATCGGCATTTATCTTGGCAAGAATATCCGCCGCATTATGCAGGTATTCATAGCGATTCTGCTGATAGGCATCGGCTGCTCTTTCGTGACCGGCCCGGCAGACTTGCTGAACAATTTGGCGCCGGTATCCAAACTGTTCTGGGTTATCGTCATTTTCGCATATTACATCCTGGCCACCCTTGTGCCTATAGACAAGATTATCGGCAGGATATATCCCTACCTGGGCGCCGTGCTGCTGTTTATGGCTGTGGCCGTGGGCTGTGCCCTGATTGTTAAAGGTTTCAACGGGAGCATCACCCTCACCGAACTCACTCCCGCCACCCTCAGGAATTTCCACTCCAACCCCGACACCCATTTATTGTTCCCGATGCTGTTCATAGTGATCTCATGCGGGGCGATATCGGGTTTCCACAGTACCCAGAGCCCCATTATGGCCCGCTGCCTGCCCAACGAGAAATACGGGCGGCCGGTGTTCTACGGGGCAATGATCTGCGAGGGAATTGTGGCTTCCATCTGGGCCACCGCCGCTATGGCATATACCGGCGGACCTGAAGGGCTCAATGCCGCTGCAGCTGCCGGCAGCACACCGGCCATACTGGTCAATGCCATCTGCAAAGACTGGCTGGGAACAGTGGGAGCAATCATTGCACTTCTGGGTGTGATTGCCTGCCCCATCACCTCGGGAGACACCGCCTTCCGCAGCCTGCGGTTGATAGTGGCCGATGCACTGCATTTCAACCAGAAGCCCATAATGAACCGCATCTACATCGCAATTCCCATCTTTATCATTGCGGTGCTGGTATGCACGTTTGACTTTTCTACCATCTGGAACTATGTGGGCATTTCCAACCAGGTGCTGGCCAACATAATGCTCTGGACAGCTTCGCGCTACCTCTATAAACACGGCAAGAATCCGCTATTCACAGCCATCCCGGCCATCTTCCTGACCTATGTGTGCGTCTGCTACTTTATGGTGGCTCCCGCCAAGGCGGGCGGTATGTCACTGGCGCCGGTCATAGGCCATATCATTGCCGCCACAGTGACAGTGTCCCTGGCCCTTATCTTCAATTTGACCAGCAGGCGTCTGGTGCGCAGAACCCACTAAACTGTACCCGCTATGGACGAAAGCCTGAACCTGGTCCGCGACCTTGCGCTGATTTTTATCTCCGCCGGCATCATCACCCTGATATTCAGGGCGTTGAAGCAGCCGCTGATACTCGGATACATAGTCGCCGGTTTTCTAGTAGGGCCTCACTTCGGCCTCTTTCCCGGCCTGACAAACCCCGAAAATGTAGAGCAATGGTCAGAGATCGGTATCATATTTCTGCTCTTTGCCCTGGGTCTTGAATTCAGCTTCAAAAAGCTTTTGAAGGTGGGCAGCAGCGCGCTGATTACAGCCGGCACCATCTTCGCCGGAATGTTTGTCACAGGAATGCTGATTGGCGGCGCTATGGGCTGGAGCCATATGGAGCGCATTTTCCTGGGCGGTATGCTTTCAATGTCCTCTACCACCATCATTATCAAGGCATTCGACGACCTCGGCCTGAAAAACAAACCCTTCACCAACATAGTCTTCGGCACCCTTGTGGTAGAAGATTTGCTGGCTGTGGTGCTGATGGTGCTGCTTAGCACAATGGCCGTGAGCAAGCAGTTTGCCGGCGGCGAAATGGTAATGGCCCTGCTAAAGCTTCTGTTCTTCCTGGTGCTCTGGTTCGTGGTGGGTATGTATCTGATTCCCACCCTGTTCAAGAAAGGACGCCGGGTAATGAACGAAGAGATGCTGGTGATACTCTCGGTGGGCCTCTGCTTCGGTATGGTGGCGCTGGCCACCGCCGCCGGATTCTCTTCTGCGCTGGGCGCGTTTGTAATGGGTTCGCTGCTTGCCGAAACTTTAGAGGGAGAGCGTATCTCCCACTCTATCAAAAGCATAAAGGATCTCTTCGGTGCCATCTTTTTCGTCTCGGTGGGAATGATGGTGGATCCTGCCATAATTGCACAGTACTGGAAGCCGATTCTGATACTCATTGCAGCGGTGGTGATAGGCATTCCGCTGTTTGCCACCAGCGGCGTGCTGATGGCTGGCCAGGGGCTTCACAGCGCCGTACGCAGCGGCTTTTCAATGGCCCAGATTGGCGAGTTCGCCTTTATCATAGCCAGCCTGGGAAAGAGCCTGGGCGTGATGGCAGATTACATCTACCCGGTGGTGGTGGCAGTGTCGGTAATCACCACCTTCACCACTCCATACTTCATAAAACTCTCGGAGCCGTTCTATGGTTTCATAAGCCGCAAACTGCCGCCCAAACTGTTTGAATCGCTCAGCGAAGTGCGCGCCACCAGCCGTTCCAAGGCCAGCGAAAGCCAGTGGAGGCAGCTTATCAAAGCCTACCTGGTGAGGATGATTCCATACAACGTGATGCTGGTGGCGGTGCTGTTTGCCTCCAATATGTTTCTGGATCCGTTTGCCAGCGAGCACTTCTCTCACATTAATCCCTTGCTGCTCAAGCTTATCTGCGCCGCCATCACATTGCTGGTTATGACTCCGTTCCTGTACGGGATGGTCACCGCAGCCGGCAAATACAAGGCGCTTTACGACGGCATCTGGGCGTCATCGTCCGCAGCCGGCCGCGGCCCTTTGATTGCGATGAGCGCCCTAAAGATTTTCCTGGCAGTGAGCTTTGTGATGGCAGTTGTGTCGCACTATTTCAAGCCCGGACTGGGCATTGTGATACTGATTGCCGCCATCGCCGCCGCCATTTTTATCCTGCTCAGAATCTTCAACAAACGCACCAGCACACTGGAGAGCCGGTTCCTTGAGAATATGCGCCAGAAAGAGGAATACCAGCGTCAGGCTGCGCCCGTAACCACCACCATCCGCGAGAAGATGGACGGCCACGACATCTGCGTAGAGAACCTCAAAGTCTCATCTGACTTCAAATATGCCGGAAAGCAGCTCAAGGATATCCCTCTGCGCCGCGATTACGGCGTCAACATAGTAAAAATCACGCGCGGCAGCAACATAATCAACATCCCTTCTGCATCGGAATACCTCTACCCTGCCGACGATATACTGGTAGTGGGCACAAAAACCCAGGTGGATGCTTTTAAGCAGTCCCTTCAGGAAGATCTGGCCCTGAACACAAGTGGCCGAAGTGCCGTGGACGTAGAGTCGTTCATACTCACTCCCACCTCGCTTCTGGCGGGCAAATCGCTCAAAATGGTGGATATGCGCAACTCCGGCTGTATGCTGATAGGCATCGAGCGTGGCCAGGATACTTATATGAATCCGGAGCCCGATATGGTGATGCAGGAAGGCGACGTGGTGTGGCTGGTGGGTGAACCCGATGCGATAAAATTGTATAAATAGATATCATAATGAAAATCAAATTTCCAGTGGCGATAGCCATTGCCCTGACGCTGGCTTGCAGCTGCCATCAAACTGTTGACAGACAGAATATTGACTCTTTCAAGAAGGCCGTTCCGGTGTGGGCCGAGGGGCGTGAACTGGAGAAAAACCTGACCCTGGCATTCCGCGAGGTGATAGATTGCCAGAAGGAGGCCGACATTCGCATTGCCGCCAGCACCGTATATCGTCTCAAAGTCAACGGCGAATTCGTGGGACACGGCCCCTGCGTGGCCGCTCACGACTATTACCGTATTGACTGCTACGACATTGCACCCTACTTGAAAGATGGGAAAAATGTTGTCTCGATAGAGGTAGTAGGCTATAATACCGAGTCTTTTTACCTGCTTAGCCAACCATCTTTCCTCCAGGCAGAGATTGTGTCCGGCAGAAAGGTGATTGCCGCTACAGGCAGCGATTTCAAGGCCTACGACCTGCATCAGAGAGTACAGGATGTGCCCAAATACAGCTACCAGCGCACACAGATGGAATACTGGGTATTGACCGACGGCTATGACCGCTGGCAGACCGACGTGGATTTCACCTGCGACGGCGAAATGAAGCTGGTTGCACAAGACAGCAAGACCACCATTGTGCGCCGCGTTCCCTACCCCGACTACACAGTGCACGAGGCTTCGCTGATAGACCCCGACAGACACCTTTACACTTTCGGCTGCGAATACAGCGGTTTCCTTGGCTGCGAGATAGAAGTTCGCCAGAAGACCTCCCTCACAATAGATTTCGAAGAGCTCCTTACCGACGGAGAGCTCAAGCACCGTATGCCTTTCCGCGGCTACGTAGCCTACGAACTGGAGCCGGGCACCTATTCTCTGGAGAGTTTCGAACCCTACACTATGCAGTTTGCCCAGGTCGCTTTTACCGGCGATGCTACCGTAAAGCGGCTTTATATACGCGACTACTGCAATTCTGCGGTTCAGGCAGGCCAGTTCAGCTGCGACAACGAGGACCTGAACAAGATATTCGAGGCAGCGCGGCAGACCATCCGCCAGTGCGCCCTGGACATCTTTATGGACTGCCCCAGCCGCGAGAGGGCCGGCTGGCTGGGCGACAGTTTCTTTTCTTCCCGCGTAGAGTGCGACCTCTCCGGCGCCACCAACGTAGAGAAGAACTTCCTTGAAAACTACCTGTTGCCGGAGCACTTCAAGACCATCCCGGAAGGTATGGTGCCTATGTGCTATCCTTCTGACAATTTCGAAGGCGGTACCTACATCCCTAACTACGCAATGTGGTTTGTGCTGGAACTCGAGGAGTATCTTGCCCGCAGCGGCGACCGTGAGATGGTGGATGCTTTCAAAAACCGCGTATACGGCCTGGTCGATTTCTTTGATAAATATCTGAACTCGGACGGCCTGCTGGAGCGGCTCGGCAGCTGGGTTTTTATAGAGTGGTCTGCAGCCAACCATTTCGTGCAGGACGTGAACTATCCTTCCAATATGCAGTATGCAGGAATGCTGGACGCTGTTGCCAGAATGTACAATGACCCTTCGCTGCACGAACGCGCCGAGTCTATGCGGGAAATTATCCGCAAACAGGCCTTTGACGGCCGGTTCTTCATAGACAATGCAAAGCGTCAGGAAGACGGTTCGCTGCAGATTACAAACAACCACACCGAGACTTGCCAGTACTACGCCTTCTTCTTTGGCACCGCCACCCCCGAGACATATCCCGAACTATGGCAGCGGCTCACCACCGAATTCGGCCCTATCCGCAACATAGAGGATAAATATCCCGACGTGCCCAAGGCCAACGCCCTGTTCGGCAACTATCTGCGTATGGAGCTTCTCTCACAGAACGGATTGGGTGCGCAAATGATGAAAGAGGCTGTGGACTTCTATCTCCCTATGGCAGAAGCCACCGGAACCCTCTGGGAAAATATGACATTCAGCGACAGTTGCAACCACGGCTTTGCCGCCCATCTGGCACACGTATTCTATCGCGATGCCGCCGGCCTGTACAATGTGGACCGCGTGGGCAAGACGCTGACCCTGCGCCTTCGCGACACTGGCCTCAAGCAGTGCTGCGCCACCCTCCCCGTCAAGGAAGGCGACATCAAGATTGACTGGTCCTGCAGCGACGGCAAATTCAACTACGACATAAAACTCCCCAAAGGCTGGAAACTTATAGAAGAATAACCCTATGGCAGACGAAAAAATCATATTCTCGATGAACGGTGTCGGCAAGGTCTTGCCGCACAACAACAAAGTTATCCTGAAGGACATCTACCTGAGCTTCTTCTACGGAGCCAAAATCGGCATAATAGGTCTGAACGGCAGCGGTAAGAGTACCCTGCTCAAGATTATCGCCGGCATTGAAAAATCCATACGCGGCGAGGTGGTATGGGCACCCGGCTACAGCGTGGGCTATCTGGCCCAGGAGCCGGAGATGGACCCGGACAAGACTGTGTTGGAAGTGGTTCAGGAGGGCGTGCAGGAGGTTATGGACCTGCTTAATGAATACAACGAGATAGGGATGAAGTTTGCCGAGCCTATGGACGACGACCAGATGAACAAGCTCATAGAGCGCCAGGGCGAACTCACAGAATTGATAGACCACCACGGCGGCTGGGAGATTGATTCCAAGCTGGAAAGGGCTATGGATGCCCTTCAATGCCCTCCTTCCGACGCTATAATAAAGAACCTTTCGGGTGGCGAACGCCGCCGCGTGGCGCTGTGCCGCCTGCTGCTCCAGCAACCCGACGTGCTGCTTCTGGACGAGCCCACCAACCACCTTGACACCGAGAGTATCCAGTGGCTGGAGGCGCATCTGCAGCAATACAAGGGCACTGTGATAGCGGTGACTCACGACCGATATTTCCTGGACAACGTGGCTGGCTGGATACTGGAGCTGGACCGCGGCGAAGGCATCCCCTGGAAGGGCAATTACTCTTCCTGGCTGGACCAGAAAACCAAACGGCTGGCACAGGAAGAGAAGCAGGAGAGCAAGCGCCGCAAGACACTGGAGCGCGAGCTGGAATGGGTGCGGATGGCACCCAAGGCACGTCAGGCCAAGCAGAAAGCCCGTCTGGGCGCCTACGAGAAGCTGGCCAGTGCCGATGTCAAGC
>JAEETP010000052.1 GCA_016290415.1 Bacteroidales bacterium | reverse complement strand
AAGATTCCGGAACGGCAGAACTGGTTCTACCCAAATTATTATGTTGCAGAAGGAATTCGGGCCGCGGAGTACGCCACTTCTTATGTCGTGAAGGCAAGTTTGAATTTCCGGGCAGTCGGTTTTTCGGAAAAGTACGATTTGCCGGCCGTGACGTTCCCGCAGGAGTCTTACAAATTCTTCCCCCCGTTTGACAAAGATAATGTACAGATTGAACAGCGTGGGAGCGAAATGGCGGTTAAACTAAACGTGAATGCGCCGTCGGTATTCTCCGGATGTTCAGAATCGGGGTCGCTTATAATGCTGCTATATAATGAATCTATGCCGTTGCAATCTACTTTGCAGTTCCCGTTTGACATTTCCGAGGACGATGCGGCCAAACTTATGGACGGCGAGATATCTTCCTATGAAACGGAAGCCGTGGTTTCCGGATTGGAAGTGGGGAAGTATTATGATGCGTATGTTGCGTGGAAATACAATGATCAAGTTTTCCCCCTGTATCCTGTCTATAATCTGAGAAATTACGGTAGTATTGAGTCGGACGTGAGGGCGATTCTTGACAATGTCCGTTCACAAGGTAAAGGTAATTGGGATGGGTGCAACTGGGATGATGACGTGCCCCTGAGTCTGATGAAAAACATTAAAATGGACCATTGGGCCACTTTGAATAATTATCAGCTCATCATCGCGCTTCCGAATGAATGGGAATTGGGCAACAACCTAAAATTCAACCATAAGATGAGCGGTTCGGAGGATTTCCGATGGAGGATTGAGTTGAATCCTGATGGCAGTGAACGGCATTTTTCCAGTATAGAAGTAACAGACGAAACCTTTGACGGACTCGCAATCAGGAACAATGCCTGGCGGGGTACCAACCAAAGTGGCGGTTTTGTAGTTGCAGAGAATTTCGAGTGCCATACTAAGTCTATGTATTCTTTCCCTCTCGTAACCAATAAACTTGATATCAGTGGCACAAGTATAACCCACCTTGGTTTGGGAAGATGGGGCCCCAGAGGATATGATGCCACATACACAGAAGCCTCGGAAATCATTGCAGACAATTGCCAGGAGCTGGAATCCATCAGTATTGAAGCCCCTGATGACGCCAGAATAACGTCTCTCTCTGCAAAAAATTGCCCGAAATTGGAGTCCGTATCCTTGGAAGGAGCGATAGATGTAACCAGCGCCTTAATCACGAACATAGCCCAAACCTCTGGTTACGGCGTGGCATTGTCTATAGAGTGCCCGGATACAAAAAATCTTACCATAGGTAGTGGAATCCGCAGTCTTCATACCCACACCTGCGAAGCGCTGACGGTTTCCGGCGCTTCACAACTTGAAGAACTGTATGTGAACAACAGCAACCTAAAAACGCTTTCAGTGACAGATTGTCCCAAGCTTCGGAACCTTTATGCCGGAAAAACGCAACTGTCTTCTTTCAGCATTTCCGGTAGCCCGTCGATGACTAACCTGTCGATTGAAAACAACCCCAGCTTGAAGTGTACGGTTCCGGCCGTGTTCGACCAGATGCGTGCATCGGGATTCACGCCCCGCTATGACCAGATGTACGAATACAGTTGGAGCACGAGCTATTATGAAGGGGCCCAAATCACTTGGTATTTTGGATCTGGCTGGCATTATGCCACTTCCCGTCAGAACAGCGAAGGAGATACGTGGTACTCTTATTGGCATAAACGGTTGGACTACGGCTTTTATTATTCTAGAGAGCCCGGCTGCGGCTACCACTTGAGCAGTGAGCTGCCTCGATGAGAGTTTGTCTGTATCTTTGTAAGAGAGTTGAATATTTTCGACAACTGTAAAAAAAGTATATATATGAAAAAAGTAATTATTTCCAGTTTATTTATCCTGGCATTTGTAGGGGTGGTCTGCTGCGTGAAGGAAACCCACATTGGCGGTGAACCCGCCTCCATTGGCGAAGTGGGCACCGAAGTGCGCCTTGGCAACGAGGGCTTTTCCGATGTCAACATCAGTATTGTGGACTGCACCAATGGCGTGTCGGAGTTTACCGGCACTATGACCGTGACTGACGAGCGCTATCTTAAAGTCTTTAAGAACCATCCCAAGTATTTCGAAGTCGATGGCAATTCTGTACGCGTCCACGACGTGAAGTTTAAATTTACCGACCAGGGCATCGAGAACCAGACCGGCTTTCTAGATGGCGTTGTGGTACGCTACGATGCTAAGGAAGGCGACAAATTCGCCGACGGTCGCAAGGTGACCCACGTGTCCACCGACAACGATTACGAATGGTTCATTGGCAAAATCAAGGTCATTGAGATTGAAGGCAAACTCAACGAAGATGGCATCTCACGCATCAAATATGCCTGCAACCATCGCTTTGGCCCGGTCGGACTCGAGCTTGTATTCGAAGACGGCACAGTCGACAAACTTCCCTTCCGTCTTTGGTAGAGCAATTCTAAAACCAAACAAAAAAGACCTTATGTGCTTGATTCAATGCACATAAGGTCTTTTTGCGGTGAGGGGGGGATTCGAACCCCCGGTACCCTAATCGAGTACGTCAGTTTAGCAAACTGGTGGTTTCAGCCACTCACCCACCTCACCTAATATGACTGGGGCCAGGCCCCAGACCCCTCGCTCCGGCCTTGCTATCGCTTGGGCTACGCTGCTCGGCCTCCGCTATCGCCTGATGGCGATTCTTAATTGACGAGGGAATGCAAATGTATAGGTTTTTTCAATATTCCCCAAATTTTTGTACCTTTGTAGTCCAATCGGGATGTGGCGCAGTTGGTTAGCGCACCTGGTTTGGGACCAGGTGGTCCCCCGTTCGAGTCGGGGTATCCCGACAGAAAGGCCGGCAGAAATGCCGGCTTTTTTAGTTCCAGAACTTGAACATGTACCAGAACATCACGCCGCTGGCGACGAGCTTGAGGAAGGTGCCGCAAAGGAAGCCGGCGAAGGATCCCAGTGCGGGTTTGATGCTGTCGGCCACGGCTGTGCGGTTGATGAGGACCTCGGCCAGCAGGGCGCCGAGAAAGGCCCCGGCAATCATGCCCCACGGAGGAAAGAAGATAAGCCCCGCAATCAATCCCACCAGGGAGCCGCGGCCCGCAGCCTTGCTGCCGCCGGTCAGGCGGGTGAAGTGTGCCGGCACGGTGTAGTCCAGGATAGTGACCACGATGGTTATTCCCAGCCAGATGAGCAGGAACTTTAGTGACATCTCTCCGTTGCCGAAAAAGTAGAGCAGCAGCAGTGACAGCCAGCTCAGCGGCGGCCCGGGAATAACCGGCAGGAAGCATCCGATGATGCCCGCCAGCGCTATTATCAAGGCTATGATATTTATCCACATAGTGTCTGTAGTGTTTTGGATTGCCGGTCAAGCCTGCAATGACTGATTATTTCACTGAGAAGAGACCTTCGGTGGTCTCGTCTTCTACCAGGCCGACCTCGATGGGAATGAAGAACATCCGCTCTTTGAGCCGCTCGTGTACGGCGGGGTTGCGGCGCAGCCGCTGCGAGTCCTTCTCCGTTGTGAGCAGGATGGCCTGCGGATGCTTGTCGGCAAACTTCTCTATCTGTTTTATATCCTTATCTGTGAAGACGTGATGGTCATCGAATTCGATATGGAAGTTGCGGGGATAGCGGGCGCTGACGTGGTGGCGCAGCTGGTCGCTGTTGGCAATTCCGGTAAAGAGAATGGCCTCGTGTGAATAGATGTAGCGGTTGTTGCCATCAGGGAATACGGCTATCGGATCGAAATACTGCACGGTGGTAAAGAACACCTTCTGGTGAGGGTTGATGCGGTTGACGCTGATAGCCTGCTGCTTTTCCCACTCGTTGAGGTAGGGCGGGCATTTGGTGATGATGACGGTGTCGGCACGCTTCACCTGCGAGGGCAGGTCGCGCAGCCGCCCGAATGGGAGCAGGCTGTCCTTGAAGACGGGTCGGTTGTAATTGATGAGGCATATCTGGCGGGTGGGGAGCAGGCGGCGGTACTGCATGCCGTCGTCCAGAAGAATCACCTCCGGCACGTCGCCGAAGGGGAGGGCCATCAGCATCTTTACGGCGCGCACACGGTCGCGGTCAACAATGACTTTGACCTGCGGGAACTTGCGCTTTATCTGCAACGGCTCGTCGCCGACATCCTCTACACGGCTGTCGGTCTCCACAAAGCGGCTGGTCTTGGGATTCTTGCGGCCGTATCCGCGGGAAATCACCGCCACGCGCCATGCCTGATCCAGCAGCTGCCGGATGAACAATTCCACATGAGGGGTCTTTCCGGTGCCGCCCACGGTGATATTACCGAAAGAGATTATGGATACGTTGTCGATTTTCACGCTCTTGAGCCAGCCTTTGTCATACGCCTTATTGCGCATCCAAAGCCCCAGAGCATAGGGAAAAGCGAATATGTTGCCGATGTTAGCCATCTATATATATTATTGCCAATGTTCCCCGACATAGTCGAGGGTTTTCATCAATTCGTCAATGTCGGTCAAAGTTACCAATTTCAGCCGGGTTTCCTTGAAATTTTCCAAACCTTTGAAGTAGCAGCTCAGATGCCGGCGCATCTCGAACACGCCGCGGCGTTCGCCCTTTATCTCGACCGATTTTATCAGATGGTCCTTGGCCAGCGCCACGCGGTCGGCCACCGACATCGGCGGCAGTTCTTCTCCGGTGTCAAGGAAATGCCTGATTTCGCCAAAGATCCACGGATGGCCAAAGCTTGCGCGGCCTATCATTATGGCATCCACGCCGTAGCGGTCAAAGGCGTTTTTTGCATCCTGCGGGGTGCGGATGTCTCCGTTACCTATTATAGGGATGTGCATCCGCGGGTTGTTTTTAACCGCTCCGATCAGGCTCCAGTCCGCTTCGCCCTTGTACATCTGCGCGCGGGTGCGGCCGTGTATTGTCAGTGCGGCGATGCCGGCATCCTGCAGCCTCTCGGCCAGTTCCACGATTATCTTTGAGTCGTTGTCCCAGCCAAGGCGGGTCTTGACGGTGACGGGAGTGTGGACCGCCTCCACCACGCGGCGGGTGATTTCCACCATCTTGTCGGGCTCGCGCATCATGCCGCTGCCGGCGCCGCGCCCCGCGATCTTCTTGACCGGGCAGCCGAAGTTGATGTCAATCACGTCCGGCCGTGCCTTCTCTACCTTTACGGCAGAATCGACCATGGCGTCGGGAATGTTGCCGTAGATCTGGATGCCGATAGGGCGTTCGTAATCGTAGATGGTGAATTTTGCCAGCGACTTGGGGACGTCGCGGACCAGGGCGTCGCTAGAAACGAATTCGGTATAGACCATGTCGGCGCCGAACTTCTTGCAGATGTAGCGGAATGAGGCGTCGGTAACGTCTTCCATCGGCGCCAGAAACAGCGGCCGCGGCCCGAATTCTATATTTCCCAGCTTCACGGCGGCGAAGGTAACATATTTTTGCTGCTTTGAAAAAATTATCTACCTTTGCAGCCCCCCAGACCAAAGCTGGGTCGCAACACATAGTATTAACCAATAAATCAACAGACTGTGGACACATTAAGTTACAAAACCAAGTCGGTCAACAAAGAGAACTCCTCTAAAGAGTGGGTTGTCATCGATGCTACCGATCAGGTCCTTGGTCGTCTGGCAAGCAGGGTTGCAATTTTGCTTCGCGGCAAAAACAAACCCAACTTCACGCCCAACGCAGACTGCGGTGACAATGTAATCATTGTCAATGCCGACAAAGTCCGCCTCACCGGCAAGAAGATGACAGACAAGGTGTACGTTCGCCACACCGGTTATCCCGGAGGTCAGCGCTTCACCACCCCCAAGGAGCTGTTCTCACGCAAGCCCCTGGCCGTACTCGAGCACGCCGTTCGCGGTATGCTCCCCCGCACACGTCTTGGCGAGCAGCAGTTCAAAAACCTGCATCTTTATGTAGGCAGCGAGCATCCTCACCAGGCTCAGAATCCTAAAACTATTACTCTTAACGAAATTTAAGCATGGAATTAATCAACGCCCTTGGAAGACGTAAATCAGCAGTTGCTCGCGTTTATGTATGCCCCGGTAAGGGTAACATCACCATCAACGGCCGCACAATGGACGAGTATTTCAAAGAGGACACTCTTCGCTATATCGTCCGTCAGCCTATGGATGTTACCGACACCCTCGCTTCTTTCGACATCAAGGCCAACCTCGATGGCGGCGGAATCAAGGGACAGGCAGAGGCACTCCGCCTTGCAATAGCACGCGCTCTTTGCAAAGTGGACGCAGAGGCTTACCGCCCGGTTCTCAAGTCTAACGGCTTCCTGACCCGCGACGCTCGCGAGGTCGAGAGAAAGAAACCCGGTCAGCCTGGTGCACGTAGACGTTTCCAGTTCAGCAAACGTTAACATTAACACTGATTTACTTAACGCACGGCAGGTATTTGAAAATTACGGGATCAAATTTTTTGCTACCCATAATTTGTACTGCTGCGGAAAATCTGGGAGACCAATAAAAATTGCTACTCCCTCATTGATGAAAAGAGATTCCCGGGCTGCTTAGAGGCCCAAAGGGAACAGAACCAACAAAAAACAAAAAACAAAATGTCAAGAACAAATTTCCAAGACTTGCTTGATGCAGGTGTTCACTTCGGTCACCAGAAGAGAAAATGGAATCCTAAAATGGCTCCCTACATCTTTATGGAGAAGAACGGAATCCACATCATTGACCTGCACAAGACTGTTGTCAAAATAGACGAGGCAGCTACCGCACTCAAGCAGCTGGCACGCACCGGCCGCAAAGTGCTTTTCGTGGCTACCAAGAAACAGGCTAAGGATATCGTGGCAGAGAAGGCTCAGGCAGTAGGTATGCCCTACGTAACAGAGCGCTGGGCTGGTGGTATGCTCACCAACTTCCCCACTATCCGCAAGGCTGTCAAGAAAATGACCAACATCGACAAGATGAAAGAAGACGGCACCTACGACACTCTGGCAAAGCGCGAGCGTCTGCAGATTGACCGTCAGAAAGCCAAACTCGAGAAGAACCTCGGTTCCATCAAAGATCTCGCACGCCTTCCTTCCGCACTTTTCGTGGTTGACGTACAGAAAGAGATCAACGCTGTAAAAGAGGCCAATCGTTTGAACATTCCGGTATTTGCAATGGTTGATACTTGTTGCGATCCCACAAACATTGATTATGTAATTCCGGCAAACGACGATGCTGCAAAATCTATCGCTATCGTGATGGACGCTGTGTGCGCTGCTATCGCAGAGGGCTCACAGGAGCGTCAGATGGACAAGGACAAAGAAGCTGAGGCTCAGAACGGCGAAGAGGGCGAAGCTCCCGTAAAGAAGGTTCGCGCACGCCGTCCCCGCAAAGAGGCTGCCGCAGAGGCACCTGCAGAGGCACCCGCAGAGACTTCAGCCGAGTAGTTATTAACCGAAAAAATCTTTTTGAGATGGAAATTAAAGCAGTAGATGTTGCAAAGTTGCGCAAAATGACCGGCGCAGGTATGATGGACTGCAAGAAGGCTCTCGTAGAGGCCGAAGGCGACTTCAACCGCGCTCAGGAAATCATCCGCGAAAAAGGTAAGCTGGTTGCTGCAAAGCGCGCTGACCGCGAGACCACCGAAGGTGCAGTGATCGCACGCATCGCTCCCGACGGCAAGACCGCCATCCTGGTGGCTCTTGGTTGCGAGACCGACTTCGTATCTGCAACTGCAGAGTTCAAGTCTATCGCCGACGCCGTTGCCGATACAGCTATGGCAGCTCTCCCCGAGGATAAGGCAGCTCTTGAGAACACCAAAATGGCAAACGGCCAGACCGTTGCCGAGTTCATCACCGAGCAGGCTGCAAAGTGTGGCGAGAAACACGCTATCGCTTACTACGCAAAGATGCAGGCAGCTTTCCTAGGCTCTTACATCCACTTCACCCACAAGGACGGCGCCATTGTCGGCTTCAACAAAGTGGTTTCTGCAGATCTTGCAAAGCACATCGCAATGCAGGTGACTTCTATGAAGCCCGTTGCAGTAGACGAGGCCAGCGTTCCCGAGGCTGTTGTAAAGCAGGAGCTGGAAGTTGCAGTTGAGAAGACCAAAGAAGAGCAGATTCGCAAGGCTGTGGACAATGCCCTCAAGAAAGCAGGCATCAACCCGGCTCACTGCGACAGCGACGACCACATCTCTTCCAATACCGCAAAGGGTTGGCTCACCGAGGCTCAGGCAGCTCAGGCACGCGAGATTATCGCTACCGTATCCGAGGCCCAGAAGGCAAACCTCAACGAGGGTATGATCCAGAACATCGCCAAGGGTCGCCTTGCAAAATTCTTCAAGGAGCAGACTCTGGAGAATCAGGAGTTCGTAATGGAAGGCAAGATCAGCGTCAAGGATTACATCAAGAGTGTAGATCCCGAGGCCAAGGTCACCGCTTTCTGCCGCTTCTCTCTCAGCGACTAACAGAAAATAACTGATATTTAAGAATAAAAGATTAGCTTTGTGAGCTGATCTTTTATTTTTTTATGACGCATATGAAGAAATTTTTGCTGATAGTGGCGGCTATGGTGGCAGTAGCTGCCTGCACCGAGAAAAAAGAAACCTACGACTGGGCACCGGCCGGTGACCACATCCTGACGGAGTGGGGCGAAAATCTGGACCCGACAAATGTCCTGCCTGAATATCCCCGTCCGCAGATGGTCCGCAGCAAGTGGATGAACCTTAACGGCTTCTGGGACTATAAGATGTACGGCAGCAAGGGCAAAATTCTGGTTCCGTTCCCGGTAGAGAGCGCTCTCTCCGGCGTGGGCAAGCGAGTGGGTATGGACTCCTGCATTACCTATTCCACCAAGGTCACAATCCCTGCAAGTTACCTCAAGCAGCACGTGCTGCTCAACTGCGGCGGCATTGACTGCGTTGCAGAAATCAAGATCAACGGTGAGTACGTGCGCAAGCATACCGGCGGTTTCACATCCATCAGCGAAGATGTCACCGAATATCTCAAGAAGGGTGAGAATGAAATTGTAATCAAAGTCACCGATAAAACCGATGCCGACTTCCACGCTATAGGAAAGCAGCGCAACGAGAACAGCGGCATTTTCTACACCCCCGTGACCGGCATCTGGCAGACGATATGGATGGAGCCCGTGGCTGAGACCCACATCAACAACCTGAAAATCACCCCGTACCTGGATTTGAGCACCTTCTGTGTAAATGCGGCCACATCCACCGGCAACGGCACCGTTGAGGTCAAGATTTTTGACGGCGGCCGCCAGGTTGCATCCGGCAAGGGCGAGGCAGGCAAAGATATCAACATCAAGATCAAAGAGCCCAAGACCTGGACCCCTGAAGATCCGTTCCTCTACGATTTCAAGATTGTGGTAAAAGACGGCGGCAAGGTTGTGGACCAGGTGAAGAGCTACAGCGCAATGCGCAAGGTTTCTGTAAACAAAGACGGCTTCGGCACACTGCGCATAGCCTTGAACAACAAGCCTATATTCAGCTTCGGCACCCTGGACCAGGGTTGGTGGCCCGACGGCCTCTACACCGCTCCCACCGACGAAGCTCTGGCATTTGACATCATCCGCACCAAAGAGCTGGGATTCAACACCATCCGCAAGCACGTGAAGGTGGAGCCCGACCGCTGGTATTACCACTGCGACCGCCTGGGCGTGATGGTTTGGCAGGATATGCCTTCCGGCGATTATGCGGCCAGTCCCAAGTGGGAGTTTGCTGCCGATTTCGCTCCCGAGATGGAGGCTGTCTCCAACCGCTCGGCAGCCAGCATAGACCAGTACTGGAAAGACTGGACCGGCATTATGGGTCAGTTGCACAATCACCCCTGCATCATAGTGTGGGTGCCTTTCAACGAGGCCTGGGGCCAGTTCAACACAATGGAGGTAGCTACCCGCACCAAGCTGCTTGACCCGACCCGCCTGGTGAATCCCGCCAGCGGCGGCAACCTGTTCCCTTGCGGCGATATCATCGACTTCCATAACTACAGTGAAAACCCTTTGCCTTACACCGCTCCCCATAAAGATTATGTGGTGGTAGTGGGCGAGTACGGCGGTCTTGGACTGTGCGTTCCCGACCACACCTGGCTGCAGGAAGGCTGGGGTTACCGCGGCCTTATAGGTGATACCGAGACCCTGACCGACAGGTATGTGGCACTTACCAAAAAGATTCTCAAGAATGTGGATGAGATGGGCATTTCGGGTGCCATATACACTCAGACTACAGACTGCGAGACCGAGCTCAACGGCCTCTATACCTACGACCGCAAAGTGTTCAAATTCAACGAAGAGCGTTTTGTGGAGATAAATCGTCGTTTAAGTCGCAGTTTAGATTGATTTTGAACCCCGCTTGGCGTGTTTTTTGCAGCGCCAAGGCGTTCATTATCAATTAAAAGTATGAAAATCAATATAAAGAGGGTGGGAATTGCGGTGCAGCTTATAGTTGCCCTGGCGGTTTCCACCTTTTCCGTTTCTGCCGCAGACAAGCTTTCGCTCTCGCTGCAGCAGGCTATGGATATGGCGGTAGAGCGCAACAAAACGCTGGCCAACGCCGCCCTGGATGTCAAGATTGCCAAAGCCAACAAATGGGCTGCCATCGCACAGATGCTGCCTCAGGTAAGCGCCAGCGGCGATTACTCCAACTTTATGGGCTATGAAATGGATCTGCGCGGTATGACCATCGCCATGCCTCCGTATGTGACCCTGGGCCTGCGTTCCAGTCTGACTTTCACACCCGCCTTGCTGGTCAACACCCAGATAAGCGAGATTTCCCACAAGATGTCCGACATTTCGCTGCAGCAGAGCGAGCAGGATATCACCAATCAGGTTAAGACACTGTACCTTTCTGCACTCGTGTCAGAAGAGGTTCTGAATCTTCTAGGCCGCAACCTTGAATGCCTCGAGAGGCTTCACGATATGACAATGACTTCTGTCAGAGTCGGTGCCAGCGAGCAGACCGCGGCAGACCAGATAGAGGTGCAGGTGGCGCAGCTTAAAAACAGCATTGCCAGCAGCAAACGCACTATTGAGATGACGTACAACTCTATGAGGCTGCTGCTGGATGTGGATGTGGACACCGAGCTGGAACTTACCGACACCCTGGACCGTCTGATGGAAACCGACGACTATCTGGAGCTGGTAAGCGAAGATTTTGACCTGGAGCGCAACTATGCCTGGCAGCTGGCCAACAAGAGCACCGAACTGGCAAAGAAGCAGCTGGACGCCACTATTATGTCCGGATTGCCCAGCCTGACTGCTTACCACCAGTACAGCTACAAGGAATATCTGAGCAAGGATGCCAACGTTATGAATATGACCCCGCCGAATATGGTGGGAGCCACCCTTTCCGTGCCCCTGTTCACCTCGCTGCAGCAGACCAAGAAGGTGCAGGCTGCCCGTATGGCATATCAGAAGCAGCAGAACACAATGCACGACACCGAGCAGTCGCTGATGGTGCAGCACAGCCAGTTGTGCTACAACCTGTCCACAGCGTTTGACACCTACAACGCCCAGAAACAGAACCTGGAGGTTACCCAGAGGGTGTTTGACAACATCTCCCGCCGCTACGAGCAGGGTTATTCCTCCGCTATGGATCTCACCAACACCGGCACCACTCTTATTAATGCCCAGAGCACTTACGTGCAGTCCATTATGGAGTTCCTGAATGCCCGCATCGCACTTGAAAAACTCTTGAATAAATAGAAAAGATATATGAAGAAGGTTTATTTTTTGATGGTTTGTGCACTGCTTGCATCCGCCGTCTCCTGCCAGAATCAGCAGAAGGGAGCCGCTCAGCAGACAGCCGTCCGTGAAGAACTTGTAGAGACGACGGTGCTTCATCCGCAGGAGGTGATGCGCACTATAGACGTTTCCACCACCCTCGAAGGGTATCAGGTGATGAGCGTCGCCCCCAGTGTGACGGGCCGTATAGAGCATATTTATGTGGATGTCGGCAGCAGGGTAGCCCGCGGTACCACTCTGGTGAGGATGGATCAGCAGCAATACAACACCACCAAGCTCACCTACGCCAACCTGGCGCTGGAGCTTAGCCGCCTGGAGGCGCTGGTTGCCTCCGGCGCAGTGTCGCAGCAGACCTACGACCAGACCAAGCTGAGCTACGACCAGACTCAGGAGAACCTCCGTTTCCTGGAGCAGAACACCTTTGTCCGCGCCCAGTTCTCCGGCATCATTTCCGCCAAGAACTATGAAGACGGCGAGCTTTACAGCGGCCAGCCGATTCTGGTGCTCACCCAGGTGAACACTCTCAAGGCCCTAATGGCCATCCCGGAGACTTATTATCCTCTGGTAAAGGCCGGTATGAAGGTGGATATCCGTTCTGAGATATACCCCGACACCGTGTTCCCCGCCACCATCGAGATAGTTTATCCCACCATTGACGTGGCTTCCCATACCTTCAATGTCAAGGTCAAGATTCCCAACGGCGACGAGCGCCTGCGCCCCGGTATGTATGTCCGCACCTCGCTGGAGATGGGCAAGAGCACCGCTTTGCTGATGCCCTACCAGTCGGTTCAGAAACTCACCGGCGCCAACGACCGCTATGTATATATCAACGACGGCGGTGTGGCCAGGAGGGTATTCGTGCAGATGGGCCAGCGCTTTGACGACAAGATAGAGGTCCTCTCCGACGAAATCCGCGAAGGTGTAGAAGTCGTGACCACCGGCGCCGAAAAGCTGGTGGACGGCTGCAAGCTGAACGTTTCCAAAACTTATTAACGGCAGGGTCGTATGAGTATCTATAAATCGGCGATTGACAATCCCGTAACGACCATCCTGGTGTATGTGGCGGTGGTGATCATAGGCGTGTTTGCGTTCCTGCAGCTGCCGGTGGACCGCTTTCCGGAGATGGACCCGCCGTATATCACGGTTATGACGACCTATCCGGGCGCGAGTGCATCCGAGGTTGAGGTGAATGTCACCAAGCTGGTAGAGAACAGT
>JAEETP010000148.1 GCA_016290415.1 Bacteroidales bacterium | reverse complement strand
GTCTTCTGTATGGACATCACTCCGATAGCTCACATCCGCTCGCCATTCGGCGAAAAGTTCGGCATCCCCCGCCAGAGCCGTCTGGCAGAGGATTGCCCGGCCACCGTGGTGTTCGAGCCCGGGTACGGGTTGGAAGACGCCGTGCGGGGCCTTGAAGAATTCTCACACATCTGGCTGATATGGGGCTTTTCCGCAGCCCCCTGGGACGGCAATTTCACCGTGCGGCCGCCGCGTCTGGGCGGCAACAGGCGCATCGGCGTTTTCGCCTCCAGGTCGCCCTTCAGGCCCAATTCGCTGGCGATGTCGGCGGTGAAACTGGTATCGATAGAGATGACCTCCGACCGCGGGCCGCTGCTGCACATTACGGGCGCCGACCTGCTGGACGGCACTCCCATCTATGACATAAAGCCCTACATCCCCTATGCCGACTGCATCCCGGATGCCACCGACGGCTACACCGCACCAACCAAGGGCCGCCGGCTGAAGGTACGATTCGCCCCCGACGCCCTGGATACCATAAAAAGCGGAGAGGGCATCGATTCCGATACCCTCTCGCAAATTGAGCAACTGCTCTCGCTTGACCCCCGCGTCTCCTACGACACCGACCCCGACAAAGTCTGGGGAATGGCCTACGGAAGCTTTAATGTCCGTTTTAAGGTGGCCGGGGATGTCGCCACGGTGGTGGAGCTCACAGACAGCTAGCCTATTTGGCCTGGTCAAAGCGGACGCGGAAAACGTTGGTGGGACTTTGATTAATTAGCTTCCTGTTAATCTCAATCGTTTCTGTCCTGACGCTGCCTGTGTTATTTTTGGTACATGTAATTACACAAGGAATCTTAAGTACGTGAACAGTTGGAGAATAAGAATTAATAAGTTCAGATTGACCGAAAGAAATATGGACAAAGTTGCTGCCGCTCCTGTGAACCCATTCAAGATAATTAGATGGCGTCAAAGAGGCAAACAATTCCCCGTCAAACGGCGCAGCCGCATTGGTTACAGTTCCCATTCTGATGTAATAATTAGCAGTAACTGCGTTAGAAGGAACATCTACAAAAGGAATATGTTTTGGCCAATCATATGCCGTCACGATATCGTTGTCATAATCGGGGTCGAGCTCTATAAAGCAACTGGCGATATATAATTTGTGATAACCTGTCGTACCGTCGGGGAAGAAAGCCAGTATCTCCAGCCATCCTCCTGACCATGATGCATTCAGTGTTCTGTCATCATCCATATAACCATACCATCCAACTTCGTCGGTTTCTTCATAATTGTACTGGGGCAATGGGACCCTGATAATACCCGACTTTGCATCCGAAGGAATGAACGACACACCGGAATAGTCAAATGGAATGGTCGTCATATATGTCAATTTCACATCATCCGCATTTTCAATATCTCCTGTCAAGGTGTACGGAATTTCAATACGCATAGTCTTCAGCCATTCCTCTTTTTCAAAACAGCTGAAGCACTTGCGGCCGCCTCCGACTGTGATAGAATATTTCTCCTTCTCGCCATAGGTAACGGGGACTACCGTGCCGTCGGCAAGGGTGATTTTCAAAACGTTGCCCTCGACCTTGATGTCTTTGATCAGGCTGCGGTCAATGGCGCTGCCTATCTCTTTCCAGGCACCGTCTTCGCCATAGCGCACATACCATTTGTCGTTCTCAATCTTGACCTCGGGAGTCTTGCCGTCCTGGCCGGGGGTTCCGGGGTCGCCCTGGATGCTCTCGCCGGGATTGCCGGGATCGCCCTTGGGACCCTTCTGGTTAAAGGAAACGCTGCTTCCGTCAGAGAAAGTCAGTGTGATGATGTCATCAGATTTTGAATAGGAAGTCACGGTCTTGCCGGCTTCCAGCTTCTGAAGCAAAGTCTGATAGCTAGCCAGCGACTCCAGAGCCGCGATGCGGCTCTCGTAGCCGTTCACCTTGTTGCGCAGCTCGGTGTCATCGTACTTGCTGCAGCTGGCCACTACCAGGATGGTCAGAGCCAGAAGGGATAGAAATCTTTTCATAGTATGTTTGTTTAGATGATTGCTGTCTTATCAAAGATAGGCAATTTCCCGCCAACATCCAAAACCTCAGACAAACAGGAAAATTTTGTCGCTGCGGCGAAGCTTGGTCTTGCAGGGAATGGAGCAGAGGTCGCCTTTGCAGGCGGTCTGGACAGGTTTGAGGTCCACGCGGATTTCGGGGATATCGAATTCCAGCACACCGGTGGTGGGGCCGCTGATTATCACGGGGTCACCCACCGAAATCTCGCCTGTCTCTATCTGCACCTCGGCCACGCCCAGCTTCTCAAACCAATTGGTAATCTTGCCGATATACTTTTTGGTACGGGTTGCCTTGTTGCCGTAGACATCGCTCCACTCGCCCATTTTGGCGCCCAGATAATAACCGTCCCAGAAGCCGCGGTTGAACACTGTGGCCAGGCGGGCCTTCAGCTCGGTGCCATATTTGGCCGTGTAGGTGCCGTTCTGCACGGCATCAGCGGCATCGCGGTAGGCACGGGCAGCCGTCTTGACATATTCGCCGCTGCGGGCTCGCCCCTCGATCTTGAACACCGTGACGCCGGCATCTATGATGCG
>JAEETP010000051.1 GCA_016290415.1 Bacteroidales bacterium | reverse complement strand
CTAATGCTGCTAAGATTACCTTCAGCAGTTCAAGCAACCAGGTAGGTATTGAATCCGTGACCTTCACTGCCAACTAATATCTTTTACAACTTATAAAAGAAGCACCGCCTCATCACGAAGCGGTGCTTTTTTTACGCTATCATTTAGTCTACTTCAGCAGTTTGGAAACTTCTTTCCGGGCTTTTTCAAGTTTCTTGCAAAACTCTTTGTCGGCGTGAAGGCGCGCTATCATAGCGGCGCCCATAATGCGGCCGGCATCCACATCGCTCTGGAAATGCATCCCGCAAATCACGCGGCTCTGGCCAAATTCATAGCCATACTTAAGTAACTCGTTCTGGCGTTCAGGATTGAGCTCTGTGAGCAGAAGGGCAACTGCCCAGCCATAGGCGGCGTGGCCAGAAGGATACGACCCGTCGTTCCGAAGATATGCCTCATCGTCGGGAGTCAGCGAAGGCTCATTGAAAAGCATAAACGGGCGAACCCGCATATAATGCTTCTTTGCAGTAGTAGTTGCCCCGCAATTGAGCAAACCAGCCAGAAGGTGTGCCAAATTGGGCGTGGTGGCACGCGACATCACAACTCCCATAGCAGGCGAGAAATTGGCCAGTACGTGGTCTATATCCAGCAGGGCATCTTCTTTTGCCTGCTCTCCCCGCGGAGTGTTGCGCTGCAGCTTACCCCAGAGAAACTGCGAATAGTCGTAGGCGAATACTGCGTCGTTTGGCATAGGCGCTTCGGGAAGGATTAGCAGACTGTTGGGGCATTCGCTCTGGGGAAGCAGCGGAGGATAGTTCCAGGTGTCATCCAGATCCTGTGCAAAAGCAGTGGTAAAAGCCAGCAAGGCAATCATTGTGATGAGATATCGTTTCATAGCGCAACAGTTTATTTCATAAGACGTTTGAGGCCGGACATCAGTCGTGCCAATCCTTTGTCGAACAGCGCCGGCGGGCAAGCCAGATTTATGCGGATATAACCGTCGTCACCATACATACTTCCGGCATTTATCCAAACCTGCTCTCCGCGGAGCAACTCTTTCTCTATGTCCATAGAAGACCTCTTGACTTTACTGGTATCGACCCAGACAAGATAAGTAGCCTGCAGGTCGGCCACGGGCAGCTGCGGCAAATCGCGGCGGAAAGCCAGCAGCAGCGACTGGTAGTTACGTTTGATTGTGGCGTTCATAGCCGCCAGCCAGTCGGCACCCTCGTCGCTGTAGGCGGCAACTGTGGCCACAGGGCCGAAAGGATTCACATCGCAAATCTCATAGACGTTAAGGATATGGTCTATCGCCTCGCGCCACTCGGGGCGGTCACTTATAATGGTGGCCATCTTGAGGCCTGCGAAATTGAAACTCTTGGACGGCGAAACCAGGGTGACACTGCCGTGCACAAACTCCTGGCCAAGGGTGGCAAACGGAACATATGGTTTACCGCCGGGAATAATCTCGCAGTGAATCTCGTCGCTGATAACAATCACGCCGTGGCGAAGGGCAATCTCCCCCGCCCTTCGCAATTCATCGGCACTCCAGATCCTTCCCGCCGGGTTGTGAGGGTTGCACAGCAGCAGAATCTTGTTGGCAGGGTCGGCACATTTGGCCTCCAGGTCCTCAAAATCCATATCGTATGTAAAGCGGCCGTCAGGCAGGTTGCGGCGAACCATTGGTGACTCCACCACAGTACATCCGTTATTCTTGACAGAAGAGAAGAAACAGTTGTATACAGGCGTCTGGATTATGACTCCGCCGCCGTCGGGCGCCAGAGCCTTGATGCAGGCAGATATTGCCGGCACGACTCCGGTGGTATAAAGCATCCACTCGCGTTTGAAGGAGGCACCGTGACGCTTTTGGAACCAGTTGATCACCGACTCGAAATATGGTTCCATAGGCTTTACATAGCCAAACACGCCGTGTTCCAGGCGGCGGCGCATAGCCTCCATCACGCACGGGGCAACGGGAAAATCCATATCGGCCACCCACAGCGGTATCACATCGGCCCTCTGTTCAGGGGTCAGCACTACGCCTGCAGGCAGGTCGGCATCCCACTTATAGCAGCCGCTTCCGCGACGTTCTATCAGATAGTCAAAGTCATACTTGGTATTCATAGCTATTGTCTTGTTTCTATTATGCAGTCGGCCGGCTTGCGGATATTATCATCCAGGGTGATACTGCCTATGCTGTCGGCAACGATATGCCCGGAAGTCGGATTTTTAATATTCTCTATATGCCCTCGGATGTCGGCCCTCACAGTGCTGTATTCAAACACGCGGTCGCAGGCGGCGTCAAACGAGCAACCCTCCAGCACCAGATTGTCGCCGTAGCAGAGCAGCTGTTCGCCGGCAAGGCGGCAATTTACCAATCGTACATTCTTTGAGTGCCAGGCAAGATACTCACCGTCTATCTCAGAGTCAATGACGGTGACATTCTCGCTCTCCCAGAAAGAATCCTTAGTTGTAATTCTGGAGTTGCGCACCAACACGTTCTTGCAGTACTGGAACACATATTTCGCGTCGCTCACCAGGCCGTCGACCTCAATGTTCTGCGAGTACATAAACGGATAGGTGCCGCCGTGAAGCTCCACATCTTTCAGACGCAGACCGTCAACCTTCCAGAATACCTCGTCGGCATCGTTTACTACCACTTTCTCCAGCACCACGTCGTGCATCTCGCGGAAAAACTTGGGGCCGTCTATCACGCAATTGCTCATTTTAAGGCCGTTGGTATACCAAATGGCCGAGCGCGACTCCGGGGCAAAGTAGCAGTCCCTGACATCCAGATTGTCCACGTGCCATAGAGGGTACTTTCCGTAGAACTTGCAGCCTACAACCTCCAGGTTGCTGCAGTGCTTTACGGCACTCTCGCCGTCGGTTATAACTATATTTTCAAGGCGTGCGTCGTGCACCTCAAACAGAGGCCTCTCGCCGCCAAAAGATTTATTGCTTATTGTATACATTCATCCATTTTTCGCCACGGACGCGAAGCAGGAACAGCGCACCGCGGACATTTAGTTCTATAAACATTGCTATCCAATAGCCCATAAGGCCATAGCGTGGAGTCAGGATTATTGCAAGCACAATTCGTACCGCCCACACGCTTATCAGATTCAAAAAAGCGGGCACTTTGGTGTCGCCGGCTCCGATGCAGGCGCCAAAGGCCACTATAGATGCGGCATAGCCCGCCTCGGCAAATGCCTCCAATCTAAGGCATCGGGCCCCCAGCGCCACCACATCGGCATCCACGCTCAGCAGGCCCATTATAGGCGCCGCACAGAAATACATAATCACCGCCAGAAACACCATCATTCCTATACCGAAGGCGATGGTTATCCAGCTGAAACTACGGGCCAGGTCGCGGCGCCGGGCTCCAAGGCTCTGCCCTACCAGCGTAGTGGCGGCATCGCCCATACCGTAGCCGGGCATATAGCAGAAACTCTCGGCAATTATGGCAAATGAGTTGGCGGCGATGGCCACTGCGCCCAACGGCGCCACAATCAGGGTGCTGGCGATATAGGCGCCGCGCATCACCAGATTCTGGAACCACATAGGGCCTGTGATCTTGGAAGCCTTGCGTAGCACCGACTTGTCGGGGGCAAAATCTCCCTTATGCTTGAGGATAGCCAGATCCTTGTTTCTGGCCAGCAGGAAATACATAATGACTATGGTGGTTATCGCCTCGGCCAGGCCGGTGCCCAGAGCAGCACCGCGCACGCCCATACCTGCACCGGGCATAGTGAAAGTCATACCCAGAACCGTCATTTCCCTGGTCGGGAAAATGAACAGGAAGTTGAATATCACGTCCAACACGCACATCAGCACGTCCATCAGCGCCGGGATTTTCATATCGCCGCTGCACTGCAGCATTGTCACGCCAAAGAACGTGAGTTGCATCACCGGTATAAACAGACAATAGATGCGGAAGTAGGCGCTGGCATCGCTGCATATGGCCTCTTCGCCGCCCAGCCAGTGCGGCAGCGGTCCTGCAATCAGCAGGCCTATCACACTCATTACAAGAGAGAAGATCACAACCACGGTAAGGCCCTGCCGCAATACGTTTCGGGCCGATGCAAAGTCATTGGCCCCAATCAGATGCGCTACCTGCACAGAGAAGCCCTGGCCGTTGGCCATACAGAAACCGCCAATCAGCCATATGGATGTAGAAACCAAACCAATGGAGGCAGACGGTCCGGCGCCCAGACTGCCCACCATAGAGGCGTCTATGAACTGCAGCAGCGTAGAGGCCATCTGGGCCAATATCGCCGGGCCACACAGCAGAAGCGTGAGTTTGATGCGTTCTTTGAGACTGAGCGCAACTCCGGTGCGGATACTCTCCAGCAGTATGTCCTTCTGTTTCATTAAATGTTACAGAGGAGCCGATTCGTTTTCTTTGCGGTAGTTCCAATGAGGCACGGAGAAGAAGCCGTTGCCGTTCACATCGTGGGCGTCGGTAATCACCACAAATGCCGCCGGGTCAATCTTGCGGATGCGATTTTCGCAGGCCGAAGCCTCGCGCTTGCTCACCACAGCCATTATCAGCTTCTTGTCATTGTCGGTATAGAGCCCCTTGGCATCTACATAAGAGCCGCCGTGCCCTGTCTCATAGAGTATAAACTGCTTTATATCGTCTATCTTGTCGGTGACGATAGTGAGCATACAGTTGGGGTTGGTGACATTCAGTTTGTCTATGGTGAGCGAATACGCCAGAATGGCCATCAGAGAGTACAGCGGCACCAGCGGGTCTTTGAAGGCAAGCCAGCCCAGCAGTACTATTATGGAATCTATCACCAGTATAACCGAACTCAGATTCAGGCCCCACGAACGGGAAATCACACGCGCCAGGACATCGGTGCCGGCGTTGGTGCCGTAGCTGCTGATAACAAGATATACGCCTATACCAAGCAGCAGCCCGCCGAACAGGGCCGACAGCAACACGTCATTCTCTATCAGAGCCTTGCCGCCAGACAGGGCCTCAATCACATCGGTAAAGATAGCGATGGCCACAAAGGCCACGATGGTGCGCGCCCCGCTGCGAAGGCCCAGTTTGCGGGATGCCAGAATCAGCAGCGGCACATTGAAAAACAGCGCCATTATACCAATGGGCAGGCCGTCCGGGGCAAACGAAAAGATACCTTTGGTAATATGATGAAGGATTATGGTGATACCGTAGACACCTCCCGGCACTATGTGGTGCGGGGCAAAAAACAGGACGTAAGCCACCGCCTGCAGCAGCGCTCCGGCCAAAATCAGGATGTAATCTACAGCAGGTTTCCTTTTCATAGGATTACTCCTTAACGGTGGTGGTGCGATTCACCGGGAGAGAAAATATTATTCCCTTGGCCTCGTCGGCTATGCCGGCTTCCTTGTAAACAGCCTTCTCCACGTCGTCTTTGATGCTCTTGGGCACTAGAATCATAACCAACTCCTTGTCGGGCTGGATTTTGATGTTGAAGAATTCCTCAGACTCGGGATTGGCGCTGCCGCGGGCGCGAAGAATTGTGCCGCCTTTGGCTCCGGCAGCACGGGCCGCCTCCATTACATTCTGTGAAAAACCTGCATTGACTACGCAGACCACAAGTTCATATTTATTTTCCATATTATTCGGTTTTGACGGTTCGTTTATCGTTGCTCAAAAAGCCATATACCAGGGTGCCGATGACACTGGTGAGCGGAATTGTGAAGGCCAGGCCTTTATAGTCCTTTCCCTTGAGAAACTGTTCCTGCATCACAGCGAACAAATCGTCCGCCTCGTCGGCCCTCACCAGACTCACAATCAGAGTCTTGGGGCGCTCTGCGAGACCAAGGTAATCAAGTATGAGATGGGTTGTACCCTTGGCCGGAACAGTGAGCTGAAGGTTGGCCTGATGAGACTGGATTATGCTCTGATAATAGGCCGCCTTGTCGTTGTGCACAATGGCCATAAGCATCTCCAGTTTAACGGGGGCTATATTGTTTTTATTCTCCATATGCTATTCGAAATAGATGATTTGGTCGTCGGCGGCAGCCAGGATACGGCGGATGGCGGCACTCTCTCTCTGGCGAACGCTCAGAACCGACTTGAATCCGAGTGTCTGGATGGTGATGAGCGGCGTCATAGCCACCATAGCCACCACGCCAAATGCAAAGTCCATCACAGCGCTCTCGCCCTGCATTGTGGCGCAGGCGCCAATCACCAGCGGCAGAATGAAACTGGACGTAAGCGGACCGCTGGCAACACCGCCCGAGTCAAAAGCAATGGCGGTGTAGAGCTTAGGCACAAAGAACGAGAGTCCCAGCGAAATCAGATATCCGGGCACCAGATAATACAACAGGGAGAAGCCGAAGTATACCCTGAGCACCGAGAGTCCTATGGAAATGCCGACGCCTATCGAAAGGGCCAGCATCATCTGTCGCTTGGAGACTTCGCCTCCGGTAATTTCCTCTACCTGGCCATTCAGAACGTGCACGGCCGGCTCGGCCAGAACCACCACCATACCTATCACAAAGGCCAGCGCAATCAACAGCCAGGGGCTGTACTCTGCCATCTGCAGGCCAATCTTATAGCCGATAGGCATAAAGGCCATTGCCACGGCAGAGAGAAAGACAACCAGGCCGATAAGGGTATAAACGATACCGATAATAATCTTGATAATCTTGCTGATGGGAAGTTTTAGCACAGTGAACTGAAGAACCACGAAAAATAGGAACACCAGCCCCAGAGAGCGGAGCACATCCCATAGATTGTCTCTGAAAAGGTCCCATACACCCTCGGAGAGGATATTCTCCATTGAGTAGTCGGGAATTGCATACGCAAGGTCGCCGCTGGCACTGATCGAGAGCAGCAGGACAGCCGCAATCGGACCCACAGAGCAGAGGGCGATGAGGCCGAAACTGTTTTCACTGGCGTTGCGTCCACCCACAGAGAGGGCGATGCCGACACCCAGGGCCATTATAAACGGGACCGTGATGGGGCCGGTGGTCACACCGCCGGAGTCAAATGAGAGCGGCAGGAAAGAGCCTCTGCCTGAGCTTAAAAGCAAGGAAGCCAGGCAGAAAAGTATCATATAGAAGAAAAGCAGGATGCTGGTCAGATCTGCGTGGAAAATAATCTTGAGCACACCAAGGAGCAGGAACAGGCCAACTCCAAGGCCAACCGAGAGCAGCAGAGCCGTGGGACTTATCACAGCCTTGACCTGGCCGGCCAGCACCGCAAGGTCGGGCTCGGCTATGGTTATCACTACTCCCATAAGGAAACTGACGATCAGCAGTACCCCAAGCCGCCTGGACTGAGTCAGACCCTCACCCACGTGCTGCCCCATAGGGGTCATTGCCATATCGGCACCAACATTAAAGAATCCGATGCCCACAATAAGCAAAACTGCGGCAATGGCAAACACGCCCAACTCTTTGGGAGAGATATCGACCCAGGGGGTAAGTGACAACAGTAGCACCAGGATGCTCACGGGGAGCACCGATGTGAGCGCCTCTTTGAGTTTGTCGCGCAGCGCTTTGCTTAATTCCGAAAAAATAGAACCAGATTTAGCCATATCACACAAAGATAGCGAAAAAATTATCATCTTTGCAGATATGAGTGACTTTCGCAGCAAAATAGATGAGATTGACGCACGTATGGCGCGGCTTTTCGAAGAGAGGATGGCCGTGGTAGAGTGCATCGCTCAGGAAAAGAAAGCCTCGGGCCGTCCCGTAGAAGACCTCGAGAGGGAAAAATCTATGATTGAAAAGCGTTGCAGCGAGATTTCTGACGAACGGCTAAAAGGCTATTACGCTGCTTTTCTGCGCAGTGTGATAAGCGTTTCCAAAAACTATCAGACCGACATAATACACGAGGCCAAAATGCCCGGCCACGACATAATAATCGAACGCGGCAGCCTGTCGTCGGCAGGAAGGCTTTTGGGCATCTGCGGCGGCAAGGTGCTGGTTGTGACCGACAGTGGAGTGCCGGCAGAATATGCAAAGGCGGTGGCCGCTTCTATGCAGGGCCGTGCCAGCGAGGTGCTGATACACACTTTTGAGCAGGGTGAAACCAGTAAAAACCTGGCCACATATAGCGATATTGCCCAGGCACTGGTCTCCGGCGGCTTTACCCGCAGCGATGCCGTGGTTGCCGTTGGCGGCGGTGTTGTGGGTGACCTGGCAGGTTTTGTGGCAGCCACATTTATGCGGGGCATCCGTTTCTACAATGTCCCCACCACCCTCCTCTCGCAGGTTGACTCTTCAATAGGCGGCAAAACCGCAATTGACTTTGTCGGAGTAAAGAATATCATAGGGGCTTTCCATATGCCCGTGAAGGTGCTGATAGACCCCGATACCCTGGCGACATTGCCGGCAAGGCAGTTGCACAACGGCTTGGTGGAAGCCATCAAGATGGGCGCAACCAGCGACGCATCTTTGTTTGAACTGATAGAGAATTCCACTGACTTGCTGGCCGATACCTCTGAGATTATCCGCCTGAGCCTGAATGTAAAGCAGGCTGTAGTATGCGCCGATCCCAAGGAAAAGGGGCTGCGCCGAGTACTGAACTTTGGCCACACGTTGGGCCACGCCATAGAGGCCTCCTGCGGCGGCAGATACATCCACGGGGAGGCGGTGGCGATAGGAATGCTGCCGTTTGCCGACGAACCGGCCAGAAGCCGCATCCGCCGCGTCCTTGAAAAATACGGTCTGCCGACCTCCTGCGATATGGATGCAGCCGCCATCCGTGACCTTATATCCCACGATAAAAAGGCCTCCGGCAGCGAAATCACAGTGGTGCGCGTGAGCGAGATTGGCAGTTTCCGCTTCGAAAAGATCAATATCCAAGATTTGGCATTATGAGCAACATCCTTGGCAAAAATATCACTCTGACGCTGTTTGGCGAGAGCCACGGCAGCGCAATCGGCGCCGTCCTGGACGGTATGCCCTGCGGCATTGAGGTGGACGAGGGTATCATTGCAGATGCCCTTTCGCGCCGCAGACCCCGCGGCAGCGGAGAGACCGCCCGCCGCGAAGCCGATAATTTCAAGATTGCAAGCGGCGTGTACAACGGTTTCACCACGGGTGAACCCATCTGCATTATTATAGAAAACGGCGACACCCGCAGCGGTGACTACGAAGCCAACCGCTACCTGGCCCGCCCCTCTCACGCCGACTATGTGGCTCACATTGCACACAAGGGATTTGAGGACTGGCGCGGCGGGGGACATTTCTCCGGCCGTCTCACCGCTCCGATAGTGGCCCTGGGCGCCATTTGCCGCAAGGCCCTGGAAGGCATCGGCATCACTGTCGGCACCCATATTCTGGAGTGCGGCGGCGTCTGCGACCAGAACTTCAATGCCGTGGATGCAACCGTTCTAAAAAGACAGATAGCCGAGGTGGAAAGCAGCCAGTTTCCCCTGCTCTCTCCTGTTCAGGAGAAGATGGAGGCAGCCATAGAGGCCGTCCGTATGGACAGCGACTCCATTGGCGGGACCATCCAGACTGCAGTTTGCGGCCTCCCCGCCGGCGTGGGCGAGCCGTGGTTCGGCAGCCTTGACGGCGCACTCGCAAATGCAATGCTCTCTATCGGCGGCATCAAGGGCATAGAGTTCGGCCTTGGATTCGGCTTCAAAGAATCCACCGGCAGCCGCTGCAACGACGAATTCTACAGCGAAGACGGTCGCGTAAAGACCTATTCCAACAACAACGGCGGCATAAACGGCGGCTATTCCAACGGAATGCCGGTGGTGTTCAACTGCGCGGTAAAGCCCACCCCTTCCATTGCCAGGGAGCAGCGCACCATAGATATGCGGACCCAAGAGAACGCTGTCATAAAGGTAACCGGCCGTCACGATCCGGCAATTATCCGCCGCATCTGCCCGGTAGCCAGCGCAATGACCGCCATTGTGCTTTGCGATATGCTCAAAGGGGCTTTCTCAAACGATATATTTCTGAAGAAATGAAACTGCTTGTTCTGAACGGTCCAAACCTGAATATGCTGGGCATCCGCGAGCCGGCCATCTACGGCAAGGCCACCTATGCCAATCTGGTGCATATGATAGAAGATTATGCGCGCGAGCGCGGCTTTGAAGTGGAATGCTGTCAGAGCAACCACGAGGGAGCGCTGGTAGATAAGATTCAGCAGGCATATTTCGACGGCGTTGACGGCATTGTGTTCAATCCGGGTGCATACACCCACACCAGCATAGCACTGCTGGACGCCCTCAAGGCGGTGGGAATTCCCTGCGTAGAGGTCCATATCAGCGACGTCTCCCAGCGAGAGGATTTCCGTCAGACAAGTTATATACGCCAAGCCTGCAAAGCCTCTGTGATTGGCCGCGGCCTGGAGGGTTATATTGATGCAATAGATATTTTGCTCCAGAAATGAGTATTGTTTCCATAGGTAAAGGTGTCGCCCGCGGCGTGGCTGTGGTTCCTCCTTCGAAGAGCTACGCACACCGCCTGCTGCTGGCCGCATTCCTTAGCGGGAAAAACGTTGCAATAGACAATGTGGATTCCAGCAACGACATCCTTGCCACTATGGACTGCATAGCCGCCCTGGGCGGGAAAGTCAACCTGGTTGGTCGCATTGCCGCCGTGGAGTGCGGTACTGCCGCCGGTGATGCGGTGCTGTCCTGCCGGGAAAGCGGTTCCACGCTGCGGTTTATGATTCCCGTGGCGCTGGCGCTTCAAGGCAAGGCCCATATGACAGGCACCGCCAAACTGTTTTCACGAGGTCTGGGCGAATACGAAAAGATTTTTGCCAGCCAGGGCATCTCCTACACCCTTACGGAGGATAGCCTGGTGGCCGAGGGACGTCTGCACAGCGGTCTATATCAAATAGATGGCGGCATCAGCAGTCAGTATATCACAGGTCTGCTCTTTGCCCTGCCGCTGCTGGAGGGCGACAGCGAGATCTGGATCACTCCGCCAGTACAGAGCCGTCCGTACATAGACATCACAATCGATGTCCTGCGGATGGCCGGCATCAAAGTGGACACCAGCGGCAACCATCTGTTCATCAGCGGCGGCCAGCGGTACAACCTGCCCGACTGCAGCGTAGAGGGAGACTGGTCCAATGCCGCTTTTCTGGATATCTACAACCATATTGGCGGGGACGTTACGCTGCTGGGGCTCAAGCCCCACTCACTGCAGGGCGACAAGCGCTACCGCCGGCTGTTCAGCCAGCTGGAAAAGGGCTGGTGCGAGATTAACCTTGGCAACTGCATTGACCTGGGGCCGGTGCTGTTCACCCTGGCGGCCATCAAGCACGGAGCCCGATTCATAAATACCGCACGCCTTCGAATCAAAGAGAGCGACCGCGTGGCCGATATCCTGTGCGAGCTGGAAAAGGCAGGCGTCACTGCCACTGTGAGTGAGAACGCAGTGGAGATTCGCCCCATCCCAAAGCAGAGACGCGCGTCACTTGAAAAGGAGAATATCCTATATGACAGCCACAACGACCACCGGCTGGCAATGAGTCTGGCCGCGCTGGCCACTATTTCCGGAGCAAGACTACAGGGCGCTGAGTCTGTAGCCAAAAGTTACCCCGGATTTTTCAACGAGCTCAAGCGGCTCGGAATAGAGATTAAAGATGAATAAAGAAGACAAGATACTGATAGTTGGCCTGGGTATGATAGGCGCTTCGTATGCAGAAAAACTGCACTCCTGCGGCTATTTTACCGGCGGAATCTCCCGCCGTGAGTCAACCGTGGAAAAGGCTCTTGCAGAGAAGATAATTGACACTGGCACAGTGAATGTAACAAAAGAGTTTGTGAGCCAGTTCGACATTATTGTGTTCGCTCTGTACCCCAAACAGTTCATTGATTGGATAGAGCAATATCAGGATTGCTTCAAGAGCGGCGCGCTGATTACAGATGTAACCGGTGTAAAGGGGGCCATTGTGAGCCGCATTCAGGATATGCTCCGCAGCGACGTTGAGTTCATTGCCGCCCACCCGATGGCCGGCCGCGAACTATCCGGCATAGACAACCGTTGCGCCAAAGTGTTCGAAGGGGCCAATTACATAGTGACCCCCACCCCGGCCAACAGCCAGAAAGCAATAGACACTGCCTGTGAGTTGGGGCAGACACTTGGCTTCGGCAATATCTCTATCCTGACTCCAGAAGAGCACGACGAGATGATAGCCTTCCTGTCGCAGCTGACCCACTGCATTGCAGTGAGCCTGATGTGCAGCAAGGACTCAAAGCATCTGGTGGACTATACCGGCGACTCGTTCCGCGACCTTACCCGAATCGCCAATATCAACGAGAATATGTGGCCGGAACTGTTTATGCTCAACAAAGAGGAACTGTTAAGCCAGATGGAACTCTTTGAGAGCGAGTTCAATCGCCTTAAAGAGGCCATTGCCGCCGGCGACGAGACCACGATAAAAGAAATGATGATAACTTCTACCGAAAGAAGAAAATTATTCAATAAGAAATGAATCTGGAAATTAAGCGTGAATTGCCCTCTGCAGAGGAAATCAAAAAGAGATTCCCGCTGCCCGAAGGCCTGGACAAAGTGAAAAAGGCAAACGACGATGCCATTAAAGATATAATCTGCGGCCGAAGCAACAAGTTCCTGCTTATAATAGGTCCTTGCAGTGCCGACCGAGAAGATGCTGTGCTGGAATATGTCACCCGGCTGCGCAAGGTGCAGGAAAAGGTGGCAGATGTAATCACCATCGTGCCGCGCATCTACACCAACAAGCCCCGCACCACCGGCGAGGGATACAAAGGTATGCTGCATCAGCCCGATCCACACAGCCAGGCAGATATGCTGGGCGGCCTCATCGCTATCCGCAATATGCATATGAGGGTTCTCTCCGAGACCGGCTTCTCAGGCGCCGACGAGATGCTCTATCCCGAAAATCACACTTATCTTTCCGATATGCTCTCTTATGTAGCCGTAGGCGCCCGCAGCGTAGAGAGCCAGATTCACCGCCTTACCGCCAGCGGCCTGGATATCCCTGTTGGTATGAAAAACCCCACCAGCGGCGATATGAACGTTATGCTGAATTCTATCCACGCCGCGATGCTTTCGCACACATTCATCTACCGCGGCTGGGAGGTCACCAGCAAGGGCAACCCGCTGACCCACGCCATCCTGCGCGGCAGCGTCAGCAAA
>JAEETP010000147.1 GCA_016290415.1 Bacteroidales bacterium | reverse complement strand
AAGAGTCTTGAAAATAAGGTCCGCGAGGCCATCACTTATCCTGCGGTATACGCATTCCAGATTGCCGATGAGCCCCACACGGACATCGCCTACCGTCTGGCTGCGGCCAGGCAGCGCATAGAAGAGCTGGCGCCGGGGTATCCGGTCTATCTCAATCTGCATCCCAGCAGCGTTTCCCAGGCCGGTATGGGCGCCACTACATATGAAGAGTATGTGAACTATTTCGCCCGGGTCTGCAACCTCACGTTTATCACGTTTGACCAGTATCCCATCTTTACGTGGGGTATAGAGGATTGCTGGTACAATTCCCTGAACATAGTTTACGATGTGTGCCACAGATACGGAATTCCCTTCTGGGCATTCATCCAGAGCTGTCGTGAAGGCGGCAGGGTGGACCCTTCACTGGAGACTTTGCGCCTTCAGGGTAATATCAATGTGGCCTACGGTGCCCAGTGCAACCAGTACTTCGTGTGGGTTAATACCAGCGGCACCGGTTATGCGCCGTTTGTGGCTAATGGGTATAGACGGCCGGACGGCACGTGGGTCAATCCAGAGCCGCATTATACACAAGCCTACTACGACTGCAAGGAATATGACCGCGAGTTGCACAACCGTGAATTTGTGTTTGCCCAGAGCAATGTGCACAAGGTTCGCCATCTGGGCTCCAACTACTACCTGCACGGCACCTGCCTGACCAGGGAGGACCTGCCGGATGCCATCGGTGACATTTCTGCCGGCGGCAGCGCGCTGGTCTCTTTCGTGGGCAATTCCGGCAACGAATATGTGGTTATCTGCAACAAGACATACCTCGAGAAGCTGCCGGTGGAGGTTGAATTCACCAGAGAAGTATATACAATTGACCGTGAAGGCGCCTTCACAGAGCAGCAGCCGGGCAAGACCCGGTTCACCATTGACGAAGGTGATATGCTGGTCATAAAATGGCAGTAATTGATTTTTTGCTATCTTAGCACGTTTGAAAGTCCTTTTTTGATAATATGAAACGAACATTCTCTTTATTTTTGATTTTGTGCGCACTGGTTGCAGTTTCGTGCAAAGATTACAAACCTCAGATTGAAGAACTTCAGAAAGAGATAGATGACCTGAACAAGGCCATATCCGATCTGGAGCCCGTTACTGTCAATCTTGGCGCGCTGCGCGACGTCCTGCTGATTGCCGAGGCCGGTGACCCTATCGTGTCTGTTGCAAAGCAGTCAGACGGCTATGCCTTCCAGTTCAAGAGCAACGGTGTTGTGAATGTGGGCAACCAGACTGCCGGTGTGTCGGTGGACTGGGCAGATGACGCCTTTTTCTGGACACTTGGCGGCCAGCCGCTCAAGGATGCTTCAGGCAAAAACGCCGTCATCACCAAATCTCCCGAATTCAGAATCACCGATGGGCAGATAGAGATCAGTACCGACGGCAAAAAGAGCTGGAAAGAGGTCAATCTGAGCGCCGGTCCTGTAATCACCAAGGTAGAGGAGAATGCCGCATATATCACCGTCACTTTCCTTGGCGGCTCTACTGTGGATTTCCCCAAGGAAACAATAATGCAGGTTATGATCAGCGGAAATGGCGCCACTATGGCCACCGACGGCACAGCGACCGTAGATTTCCTGTTGAGTGGCAAGACCGACAGCTTTACCGTGACACCGCTGCTGCCCGAGGGCTGGAGCGCCGATGTCACTTGGGAAAACAATCATAAAGGACAAGTAAAATTCACAGCTCCCGCAGCTGCAGCCGGCCTCGCCGCCCGTCTTTTCTTCTGCGACGGAATAGGCAATATGGTGGCCTCCGATATTAATTTTGATTCTTTGAAGGTAGATGAAGCCTTCCCCGTGATGTATCCCGCCTGGGATGCATACTGCGCACCGGCCGCCGGCGGTCAGGTGGATGTCGCGCTCTATACAAATCTGGACGAATATTCCGTTTCTGTGGCCGACGGCGCCTCCTGGCTGCAGTCGCTCAGCACAAAGGCTGTCCGCGAAGAGACAGTGTCTTTCAAGGCTGCTGCCAACGATGCTTCTGCTATGCGAAGCGCCCTGGTGACCATTGAGTCTGACGGCTACGAGCAGACCGTGGTTATTTACCAGGAGGGTGTTGTGACACCCGCCGGCGCAAACCTCAGCGAGAACGGAACCGCCAACTGCTATATTGTGAGCGCAGCGGGCGACTACAACTTTGACGCAACGGTTATGGGCAACGGCAACGAGGGCATTATTCCCAATGTCGAATTCCACGCAGAAACCGCAGAACTTGCTCCCGAGAGCGTGGTGGTTTATTACAACGACCCCGAGGTTATCAATAATGTGACTTTGAACAAGTCCACCGGCAAGGTGTCTTTCCACGCCACCGGCGCCGAGGGCAGCGCCTGCATCTCCGTGAGGAATGCGCGCGGCATTGCCATTTGGAGCTGGCACATCTGGTGCACCGATGTTCCCCAGGACCGCACCCACACAAATCCCGACCAGCTGCAGTTCACTGTTATGGACCGCAACCTGGGCGCAACCAGCGCCGATCCTGCCGATGGAGAAGCCACTCACGGTATGTACTTCCAGTGGGGCCGCAAAGATCCGTTTACCTTTACTGCGGCCACAACGGATATGTCACCCAACACTGCC
>JAEETP010000146.1 GCA_016290415.1 Bacteroidales bacterium | reverse complement strand
ATTAGGGATGGTCCGGTAGCTCAGCTGGATAGAGCAACAGCCTTCTAAGCTGTGGGTCTTGGGTTCGAATCCCAACCGGATCACAAGAAAAGCGCGTAGAGCAAAGGAAAGCTTGCTTTCCGGAGCGATAAGCGCTTTTCTTGTGATGGCCCCCCGCCAGGGGGGCTGGGAATGCTCAGCCCGATAGGGCGAGCATAACCCCGGTTGCCCCCCGCAGGGGGGCTGGGGATGCGCAGGGCGAAGCCCGAGCATAACCCCAACCGGTTGGGGTGAGAACCCCATCACTTTATACCTATTTAACAACTACTGCTATGAAACGCCTCATATCCCTCATTATCACCCTCGCGGCCACTTTTGCCGCCCTTGCCCAGACGCCCGAAGAAATCGTGGCCCGTATGGATCAGGAAATGAAAAAACACGACGGAGAAGGATTCTCTATGGTTGTGGAGGTCAAACTCCCGGTGCTTGGCACAATGAGCACCAAATCGTATATGCTTGGCAGCAAATGCCGTATGGAGGCCACTATGAAAGATATCACCCTGGTATACTGGTACGACGAGACCACAGAGCGCATCTACGACTCAAAAAGCAACGAAATCAAAGTCAAGACACGCAGAGGAGACAGTAAATCCGGCAACGGCAGTGAAAAAGAGTTGCTGGAAGGCATCTCCGAGGGCTACGACCTCTCCCTGGATAAAGAGACCGACAGCGAGTGGCAAATCCGCTGCAAGAAAGCCAAGTCCAATTCCGACAAAGATGCCCCCAAGTCCATCTTGCTCACGGTCTCCAAAAAGAATTATCTCCCTCTGAGCATCTCCACCAAAGTTGCCGGCATAAACACCACTATGCGCGACTTTGCATACGGCGTCACAGAAAAACAGGTTACATTCAATCCTGCCGATTTCCCCGACGCCAAGATAGTTGACGAGCGTTAACAGCCAATGGAAGGTACAATATTCGATATCCAGCACTTCTGCACGGCAGACGGCCCGGGCATCCGCACCACCGTCTTCCTGAAAGGATGCACCTTGCATTGTGCCTGGTGCCACAATCCCGAATCGCAGTCATTCCTTCCGGAAATCCTCCTTAACGCCACCCGCTGCATAGGCTGCGGCGCGTGCGACGCCGTATGCCCGCAAAACGATGCCAAGGGTATCCTTGCAGATGCCCAGTCGCGCAGGGCAGTCTGCCCCCGCCTTTGCCGTCTGTGCGCCGACGCCTGCCCTTCTGGCTGCCTGGAGGTTGCCGGACGGCGCGTCAGCGTAGAGGATATTCTGGACGAAGTGATGCAGGACGAAGCCTATTACCGCCATTCCGGCGGCGGGATGACCATTTCGGGTGGAGAGCCTATGGCGCAGCAGGAATTCTGCAAGAAAGTGCTGCAGGATGCCTTTTCACGAGGGATTCACACATCTTTAGAAACTTCCGGAAACGGCCTTAAAGAAGATTATCTGACCATCGCGCCGTTTGTAAATCTTTGGCTATGGGACATCAAACTGATGGACCCTGCTCTTTACAGGCAATATACGGGCGGCAATCTCTCCACCGTTCTGGACAATTTGAAGGCCGTGGCCAGCACCGGCGCCGACATCCGCTTCAGGGTGTTGTTCATCCCGGAAATCCATATGCAAGAGGGCATAGCCGAGGCCACCGCCGCCCTTTTAAAAGAATACCCCCGCTACAGTGCGGAGGTGATTCCTTATCATCTGCTGGGCAATGCCAAACGGGAGAAACTGGGACTACCCCAGATCCGGTTCCGCGAGCCTGAAGCCTCTGAGACAGAGGCCTTTGCCCACAGCATCGGCATCCGCTAGCAGATTTGCTGGGTGCGCTGGATAATCATATCCTGCCACTCCTTGCACAAGGTGGTGAACCTTGCGCTCCATCCAGCCACGCGGACGGGCAGGTTGGGGTATTTCTCCGGATGGCGCTGGGCATCTACAAGGGTCGCTGTGTCCACGACATCCACGTGCATATAGAATCCGCCCTTCTCGCGGAAGGTTTTCAGCAATCCCATAAGTGCCTTGACTCCGTTCTCGCCCTTGACTGAAGAAGGGAGTATCTTGAGCTCCAGGGTCGCACCGCTGGGACAGCGTGTGAAATCTAGTTTGCAATATGAGTTCAGGGCAGAAGTGGGACCTTTGCGGTCGCTGCCGGGAGTCGGAGAGCAGTTTGTGGCAAGGATATCGCCAATCCGGCTGCCCTCGGGAGTTGCATTTCGCTGCATTCGCCAGTCAATCTCACGGCCAAAGGTAGATATTCCGCAGGGCCTCTTGACACCCTCGCGCTCTTTGCAGCGGCCCACAATCTCTGTATAATCGTCGTAAACGCGCTTCATCATTGCATCGGCAGTAGCATCGTCGTTGCCATAGAATGTAAAACGGTTCTGGATGAGCCTTCGGAGGCCTTCGTTGCCCTCCCAGTTCTTGCGGAGGATATCCACAAAGTCCTGAATTGACAGGTAGCCCTCTTCATAGACCAGTTTCCTGAGCACCAGCAGACTGTTGGCGGTGTCGGAAACGCCGCCGTAGTGGATGCCTATCATATTGTATCTGGGGCCGCCGCCGCGGTAGCAGCGTCCCTTTTCAAGACAGCCGTCGGTAAAGATTGAGGGCAGCGTGCACGGGGCG
>JAEETP010000145.1 GCA_016290415.1 Bacteroidales bacterium | reverse complement strand
ATTATTACAGCGACACCCTCACCGATATCCTTCCGGCCCTGGGCACCCACAGCCCTATGACAGAAGAGCAAATGGACGTAATGTTCGCGGGCGTGCCGCACGGCAAATTCCGCGTACACGACTGGCGCGGCGGGGTAGAGGATGTGGGAGAAGTCCCGTCAGAATATATCCGTGAGATTTCAGAAGGGAAGGTGGACTACAGCATCAAGGCCCAGATCAACCGCCTGCTGCTGGATCCCGGCTTCGATTTGATACTCTCCATAGGCCAGGTCGTGCCTCACGAGGTGGTGGGTATGGCCAACCACGCAAAGAATATTTTCGTGGGGGTCGGCGGCACCGACTTTATTGGCAAGAGTCACTTTCTGGGAGCCAGCTATGGGATGGAGCGCCTTATGGGGCACCCCGGCGGCCCGGTGCGCGATGCACTGGAGTATGCCAGAACCCATTTCCTGGGCAACCTTCCGATAGTCTATATCCTCACCGTAAGGGCCTCGGAAAACGGCCGTATGGTCACCAAAGGGCTCTTTGTGGGCGACGATTACGAATGTTTCCGCCAGGCGGCGGCGCTTTCACAAAAGGTAAATTTTGTGCAGCTGGACCGCGAAATAAACAAATGCGTAGTCTGGCTGGATCCGGCCGAATTCAAGAGCACCTGGCTGGGCAACAAGGCCGTTTACCGCACCCGTATGGCCCTGGCCGACAATGCCGAGCTGCTGATTCTGGCTCCCGGCCTCAAGGAGTTTGGAGAAGACGCCACAATAGACAAACTGGTGCGCCGGCACGGCTATCACGGCACGCCCAGCACCCTGGCGGCAGTAGAAAGCAACCCCGAGCTGAAAGCGAATCTTGGCGCCGCAGCCCATCTGATTCACGGCAGCAGCGAGGGGCGGTTCAGCATCACCTATGCTCCCGGAGGCGGCCTCACGCAAGAAGAGATAGAGAGTGTCGGCTTCCGCTATGCGCATCTGGAGCCGATGCTGGAGCGCTACAATCCTGAAAAGCTTCACGACGGCTGGAACACGCTTGAAGGCGGAGAGGAGATATACTTCATTTCAAACCCTGCCCTGGGACTATGGGCATACAAAGAGCGATTCAAAGAATAACACTATATGGAACAGAAATCTGACATCGGACTTGTGGGTCTTGCCGTGATGGGCGAGAACCTGGTCCTGAATATGGCCAGCAAAGGTTTCACGGTGAGCGTTTACAACCGTACCCTTGCCCGTGTAGACAATTTTATGGCCGGCCGTGCCGCAGGCAAAAGCATCACAGGCACTCACTCCCTGGAGGAGTTGGTATCCACTCTCAAAAGCCCCCGCAAGGTCTTTCTGATGGTGAAGGCGGGCGATGCGGTGGACAGCCTCATAGACCAACTGATTCCGCTTCTGGAGCCGGGTGATGTGATTATAGACGGCGGAAACACCCACTATCCCGACACCGCCCGCCGCCGCGAATATGTAGAGCGCCGCGGCCTGCTGTATATCGGCACCGGTGTCTCGGGCGGCGAAGAAGGCGCACTTAAGGGGCCCAGTATGATGCCCGGCGGCAGTCCCGCAGCCTGGCCGCTGGTAAAGCCCATCTTCCAGAGTATCAGCGCCCACACCGCCGACGGCTCTCCCTGCTGCGACTGGGTGGGCGAAGGTGGCGCGGGCCACTTTGTAAAGATGGTGCACAACGGCATCGAATACGGCGACATACAGCTCATTTGCGAGTGCTACCAGATTATGAAAGACTGTCTGGGAATGAGCAACGAAGAAATGAGCGCCACCTTTGCCGAGTGGAACCGCGGCGACCTGGACAGCTATCTGATAGAGATTACCCGCGACATCCTGGCCAAGAAAGACGAAGAAGGCCGCTATGTTCTGGACTATATACTTGATACAGCTGGCCAGAAAGGGACAGGCAAGTGGACCGCAGAGGCGGCTTTGGATGCCGGTATTCCCCTGACACTCATCACCGAAAGCGTGTATGCCCGCAGCTTGTCGGCGCTCAAAGAAGAGCGTGTGGCAGCCTCCAAAATACTCTCAGGGCCTTCTGCCAAGAGTTTCGAGGGCGACAAGAAAGCCTTCCTTACCGACCTGCAGCAGGCGCTCTTTGCCTCCAAGGTGGTCTCTTATGCGCAGGGCTTTTCGCTGATGCGCGCCGCAGCCGCAGAAAACGGCTGGGACTTGAACTATGGCAATATCGCCTTGATGTGGAGGGGCGGCTGCATTATCCGCAGTGTGTTCCTGGGCAAGATCAAAGAGGCCTTTGATGCCGACGGCGCCCTTGCCAACATTATGCTGGCGCCCTATTTTGCCCAGAAAATGGCGGCGGCGCAGGATGGATGGCGCAGGGTTATTGCCCGTGCTGTGGAGAGCGGCATTCCGGTGCCCACGCTCTCGGCGGCTCTCTCTTACTACGACGGTTACCGTAGCGGGCGTCTGCCCGCCAATCTGCTGCAGGCGCAGCGTGACTATTTTGGCGCCCACACCTACGAGCGCACCGACCGTCCCCGCGGCGAATTCTTCCACACCAACTGGACCGGCCACGGCGGCGACACCACCTCCGGAACGTATAATGCATAGCGCTATGAAATATAATTTTGATGATCTGAGGGGCCGCAACTGCGTGATTACCAGCGGCTTTGGCATAATTGGCCTGGCTC
>JAEETP010000050.1 GCA_016290415.1 Bacteroidales bacterium | reverse complement strand
CCGTGGCCCTTGGCGCCCTCGCAATAAGGCGAAGAAGGGAACGAAGCTCCGTAGATAGAAGAGCAGCCGGTGGCGTTGGCCACCATCATACTATCGCCAAAGAGCTGGGTGATGGTCTTCAGGTAAGGAGTCTCGCCGCAACCTGCGCAGGCGCCGCTGAACTCGAACAGAGGCTGTGCAAACTCAAGGTTCTTCACGCTCTGCTCTTTGGGAAGGATATTGTCTTTATAGCCGACCTTGCTGTGCAGATATGTAAAGTTGGCCTGCTCTGCCATCTGGCCCTCGGCGGGAACCATAGCCAGCGCCTTGGCACCCTTGAAGCCGGGGCAGACGTCGGCGCAGTTGCCGCAACCGGTACAGTCGGCGGGGCTGAGCTGCATAGTGAAGATATAATCTTTGAGCTGTGCCTTGCCCTGGGCCTTCTTGAGGCCTGCGGGAGCCTTCTCTGCCTCCTGCTCTGTCATAAGGAACGGGCGGATGGCTGCGTGGGGGCACACATAGGCGCACTGGTTGCACTGGATACAGTTGTCGGGGTTCCACTCGGGAACGGAAACGGCCACGCCGCGCTTCTCATAGGCAGCGGTGCCGGCGGGGATGGTACCGTCCACATATTCGGGACTTGCAAACACGCTCACCGGCAGGGTGTTGCCTTCCTGGGCACCCACCACGTCGGCCACGTTGCGGATCCACTCGGGAGCCATACGGCCATAGCCGGCATTCACAAAGCGGCCGGAAACCTTCTTCCACTCTTCGGGAATCTCTACCTTGGTATATTCGCCGCCGCGGTCCACTGCAGCATAGTTCATAGCCACAATGTCGGCGCCCTTCTTGCCATAAGACTTGTCAATGGCCTTCTTCATATAAGTTACCGCATCCTCATAGGGAATGATGTTGGTGATCTTGAAGAATGCCGACTGCAGGATGGTGTTGGTGCGACCGCCCAGACCTATCTCCGCCGCAATCTTGGTGGCGTTGATAATGTACAGGCTTACATTCTTTGAAGCAATCTCTTTCTTTACGAAATCGGGGATGCGTTTGAGGGTCGCCTCTTCGTCCCACATACTGTTCAGCAGGAATGTTCCGCCCTTCTTGATGCCCTTGAGCACATCGTATTTGTTCAGGTAGCCGGGCACGTGGCAGGCCACGAAATCGGGAGTGCTTACCAGATAAGGAGCGCGAATGGGCTTGTCGCCAAAGCGCAGATGAGAGCAGGTATAGCCGCCAGACTTCTTGCTGTCGTAGTCGAAATATGCCTGTGCGTATTTGTCGGTATGGTCGCCGATAATCTTGATGGTATTCTTGTTGGCGCCCACGGTACCGTCGCTGCCAAGGCCAAAGAAGCGGCACTCGTAGGTGCCTTTCTTGGAGAGGGATATCTCACCCTTGACGGGCAGTGACTTGTAGGTGACATCGTCCACGATGCCGATGGTGAAGTCGTTCTTGGGCTCTTTGAGGGCAAGGTTGTCATACACGGCAATGATCTGTGCCGGAGTGGTGTCCTTGCTGCTGAGGCCGTAGCGGCCGCCGAACACCTGGATGCCGCGGCTGCCGTAGAGGGCGTTGCGAACATCGTGATACAGAGGCTCGCCCAGGGCGCCGCTCTCTTTGGTGCGGTCCAGCACTGCGATGCGCTTGGCGCTCTTGGGCAGTGCGCGTTTGAAATATTTCAGAGAGAAAGGACGATACAGGTGGACACTGATCACACCCAGCTTGCGGCCTTCTTTATCTGCCAGATAGTCTATGGTCTCTTTGATGGTGTCGCATACAGAACCCATTGCCACAATGATATCCTCTGCCTGAGGATCGCCATAATAGTCAAACGGCAGATAGTGGCGGCCGGTGAGCTCTGCAATCTCGCCCATATAGCGGGCCACGATGTCGGGGATGGCATCGTAATACTGGTTCACAGCTTCGCGGGCCTGGAAGTAAACGTCAGGGTTCTGGGCGGTACCGCGGGTAACCGGTTTCACCGGGTTGAGGGCGCGGGCGCGGAATGCCTCAAGGGCCTTCTCGCTGACCAGCGGACGCAGATCCTCGCCTTCCAGAAGCTCTATTTTCTGTATTTCGTGGGAAGTGCGGAATCCGTCAAAGAAATGCACGAAGGGCAGGCTGCTCTTTATGGCCGCCAGGTGTGCGACTGCACCCAGGTCCATAGCTTCCTGCGGGTTGTTTGATGCCAAAAAGTTGAAGCCGGTGGCACGGGCTGCCATTACGTCCTGATGGTCGCCAAAGATTGAGAGGGCGTGCGAAGCCAGGGCGCGGGCCGATACGTGGAACACGCCGGGCAGCAGTTCGCCTGCAATCTTGTACATATTGGGAATCATCAGCAGCAGGCCCTGGGATGCCGTGAAGGTAGATGTGAGGGCGCCTGCCTGCAGCGAACCGTGCACTGCGGCTGCGGCACCCGCCTCACTCTGCATCTCGGTGACCGACGGAACATCGCCGAACATATTTTTCTTGCCGTACGCCACCCACTCGTCAAAAAGTTCGGCCATTGTAGAGGATGGTGTGATAGGGTAAATAGCAGCGTTTTCGCTGAACAGATAGGCTGCATGAGCCGCTGCATAATTACCGTCACACGTGATAAAATGCTTTGCCATTTAGTATGTTTTATTGTTAAGAAATACGGATGTGGTGAGATTAGGACCTTATAACCCAATTTCAGTTACAAAACTAACAAAAAATTGGCACATTTTATGATTAATATCATCCAAAAGTTCTACCTTTACCATAAATAAATGAAAAGAATGAAAAGATTTATTTTGACAATCGCCATTCTGGCCGCTTCTGCAAGCGCTTTTGCTCAGGTTGAAACTTCTGGAATGGATCCCGCAAAGAGCAGGGATTTTATGTTGGAAAGGCTTTACAAGCTCCCCGAGTTTTCAAAAGGTACCGTTGTGTTCGATCAGGATGCCGCCGTGTATGAAGAAGACGGCACACCTATGACGCTGCACCCTTCGCAGGGCATCATCAACGTCAACAACCTGCATCAGTGCGTGGTTATGATCAACGGCAACGACACCATCCCCATCGTGTACGAAGACAACGTCGTCAAGGTAAACACCAACAAGGCGATGTACCTCAAGATAAAGGGCATCTACTATGAAGTGCTGGAATACAACGAATCCATCTTGGGTTATATGCAGGTGCTCAAGGGCGAGGATATGGGTACCCGCGACGCCTACGGCAGCCGCTCGCAGCTGAGCTCTGTGACCAACATCACCTCTCTTGCCGGCGAAGGCGCTCCCACTACCAGCCTCACTCCCAACACCGATATGCGCTACACCTGGGAGCAGCGCCCCGTGTTCATCCACGGCAAAAAGGTGGCATACCTCAACGAGAAGCAGCTCTGCAAGATGTTCAAGAAGAAATCAGCAATCGTCAAAGAATACTTCGCAACCCACGACGTGGACCAGTACAGCGTGGACCAGGCCCGCGAGCTCTACAAGATGCTGATGCAGTAAACCCGCAATTATTATCCTACGGACTCTATATCGACAGCGCTTTCGGGCGCTGTCTTTTTTATGAGGCCGGCGAGGACGGTGCCGGGGCCGACTTCGGTGAAGGAGGTGGCGCCGTCGGCAATCATATTCTGCACGGTCTGGGCCCAGCGGACGGGGCTGGTGAGCTGCTTGAGCAGGTTCTCACGGATTTTCTCCGAATCCATTGTGGGCTGGGCGTCAACGTTCTGATATACCGGACAGAACGGCTCGTGGAAATAGGTACGGCCAATGGCTTCGGCCAGGCGCTTGGCCGCCGGCTCCATCAGCGGAGAGTGGAATGCGCCGCCCACCGGGAGCACCAGCGCACGTTTGGCGCCCGCCTCTTTGAGGGCATCGCAGGCCCTTTGCACCGCCTCCAGCTCGCCAGAAATAACCAGCTGGCCGGGGCTGTTGTAGTTGGCCGGAACCACCACGCCTTCTGTCTTTTCGCATATCTCCTCTATGGTCTGGAAGTCCAGGCCAAGGATGGCCGCCATAGTGCCGGGGTTGGCGTCGCAGGCCTGCTGCATAGCCTCGGCGCGGATGGCCACCAGACGCAACGCCGGCTCAAACTCCAGCGCGCCCGCCGCCACAAGGGCCGAAAACTCTCCCAGAGAATGGCCGGCAGTCATTTCCGGGTTGAAGTCTTCCATACAGGTGGCGGTAATCACCGAATGGAGGAACACCGCCGGCTGTGTCACCGCGGTGGCCTTGAGGTCCTCTGCACTGCCCGAAAACATCACCTTGGTAATGTCAAAACCCAATATCTGGTTGGCTCTCTTGAACAGAGCCTTGGCGTGCTTGTTTGACTGGTAGAGTTCTTTGCCCATACCGGGGAACTGCGACCCCTGACCCGGAAATACGTATGCTTTCATTTTGGCTGAATCATTTTAATGTGTAAAGATAATAAAAAGTTGTACTTTTGCAGTCCGCAAAGGAACCGCTCCCGTAGTTTAATGGATAGAATTGAAGATTCCGGTTCTTTAGGTTGGGGTTCGATTCCCCACGGGAGTACAAAAATACCTGGCTGTCTGCCAGGTATTTTTGTACCTATAACACGGGTGGCTACGCCCCCCGCCCCCCCTATCGCTCCGGCCTCGCTATCACACACACCCTCCCTGCCCGGCCTTCGCTATCGCCTGACGGCGATTGCTACCTCGGTAATCGCCGGGCTATTCTTGTACTGATTCCTTGCGGATTCGTTTTACCGTGTGCTTGAGCTTCCCGATGACAAAGTTGAGCTCTAACTGTGTTTCCGTTTCATTAGTCTGGAGGTCCGGCATTACGATGTCGGTCAATAGATTGCCAAAATGTTTCATCATAGAGGTCTGCTTTTCTTTGTCGGTCTCTTCGTGAAGTTCAAGCAACTCTCGTTTTAAGCTCCGTACCTTGTAAAAGGTCTCAATGATTGCAAACGTAACAGCTCTTGCCCGTTCGCTTTTCAAGATTGTTGCCAGCATATAAAGACCGCGTTCTGTGAATACTTTTGTGGTATTGCGGTTCATAACAGACACATTTGTGGTCGAAAAATTCGACCGCAAATTTTGCAACTCCTTGTCAGTGAGCAAAAACAGATATTCTTCAGGAAACTTATCTGCATTGTTACGCACAGCCTCATTTACACGCTTCGTTTCTACCCCGTACAGTTCGGCCACATCGGCATCGGCTATCACGTCAACACCACGTATTCGTACAATCTTGCTTTCAACATCTTCGATGCTAACTAACGCATCTCTACTTGATCGTCTCTTGGTTTCACTCATAATACTGCGTTTTCATGGTTAATACTACCGGCTTACGCAGATACGAATATAACACTGTTTTTACTCCGTTGCGCCGCAATAATCGCGCTGATTGTCAATTATTTACGTTTTCAGAAACGCATTATCTGTTTTGGAGTAATAGTTTTTTTTGGAAAGAGTTCGCTAATTTCCAAAAAAGCCCGGCAAATCAAATTGTCGGGCTCTTTTGTTCTCATCTTTGCGCCAAATTGAGTATATTTGGAAAAATATACCTTTTAATGAAGCGTCTTTTTATCTCTCTGGCGGCGGTGGCCGTCGCAATTCTTTCTACAGCAGCAAACAAGACCAAAATGGAGCCCTGGCAGGATCCGAATGTGTTCGAAGAGAACCGCCTGCCGATGAGGGCGACATTCGTTCCCGACCAGCAGCGGACCCTTTCGCTGAACGGCGTCTGGAACTTTAAGTGGAACGAAAATCCAGATGTCCGCACACGCGGTTTCGAGGCCGTCGGTTACGACGATTCCGAGTGGGACACGATGCCGGTTCCGGGCCTTTGGGAGCTGAACGGCTTTGGCGAGCCGCTGTATGTGAATATAGGTTACGCCTGGAGAGGTCACTACAAGAACAATCCGCCCTACCCTCCCACCGAAAAGAACCACGTGGGGCAGTACCGGCGCACATTTGACATTCCCACCGACTGGATCGGCTCTCAGATATGCCTGTGCATAGGCAGCGCCACCAGCAACGTGCGCGTGTGGGTCAACGGCCGCAAGGTGGGCTACAGCGAAGACAGCAAGCTGGAGGCCCGCTTCGATCTGACCCCCTACGTAAAGGCGGGCAGCAACACCATCGCGCTGGAGATATTCCGCTGGTGCGACGGCACTTACCTGGAGGACCAGGACTTCTGGCGCTTTAGCGGCATCGCCCGCGGCGTGTATGTTTATTCCCGCCCCAAAGAGCGTCTTGAAGACCTCAACATCACCGCCGGTATGGACGGCAAATATATCATCGGCACCATCACCACCAAGGGCATCAAAAGGCTGGAATACAGCATAGAAGATGCCTCCGGCAAGGTGGTTGCCCAGGGCAGCGCCAAGCCAAGCCGGCTGGTGGCAGTAACCTCCGGTAAGGTCGAGGACCCCGCCCTCTGGAGCGCAGAGACGCCGAATCTTTATAAGCTGAAAGTATCGGCCTACACCGCCAAAGGCCTTGCAGAAAGCACCGCCATCCGCTTTGGCTTCAGAACCGTGGAGATAAAGAACGCACAGCTGCTGGTCAACGGCAAGCCCATCCTGATCAAGGGCACCGACCGCCACGAACTCAGCGAACACGGAGGATACATCGTGTCCAAAGAGGAGATGCTGCGCGACATCCGCACAATGAAAGAGCTGAATATCAATGCGGTGCGCACCAGCCACTACCCCAACGACCCTATTTGGTACGACCTGTGCGACCAGTACGGCCTCTATGTGGTGGACGAAGGCAACATAGAGTCGCACGGTATGGGCTACGAAGAAGCCACTCTGGCCAAGCGCCCCGACTTCAAGGCGGCCCACCTTATCCGCGACCAGCGGATGGTATACCGCGATTTCAACCACCCCAGCGTCATCATCTGGAGCCTGGGCAACGAGGCGGGCAACGGCCCCAACTTTATGGCCTGCTACGACTGGATAAAGAATCACGACAGCAGCCGCCCCGTGCAGTACGAGCGTGCAGAAGAAGAGCGCAATACCGACATTGTGTGCCCTATGTACGCCACCGTGGATTCCAGCGAGAAATACTGCCTTAAGAATCCGGCCAGGCCGCTTATCCAGTGCGAATACGCCCACGCTATGGGCAACTCAGTGGGTAATTTCAAGGAATATTGGGACCTGATACGCAAGTACCCTTGCTACCAGGGCGGTTTCATCTGGGACTTTGCCGACCAGGCTCTGGAGCTTGAGGCGGCCAATACCACCGGCAAATTCTTTGCCTACGGCGGCGACTTCAACGGTTACGACGCCAGCGACGGCTCTTTCAACTGCAACGGCATTGTAGCTGCCGACCGCAGCTGGCATCCCCACGCCTATGAAATCCGCTACCAGCTGCAGAATATACACACCGCCGCAGCCGGCGAGGCCTTTACCGTGAAGGTCACCAACGAACAGTTCTTCAGAGACTTGTCTATGTACAGCATGCGCTGGACCATTGTCGCCGACGGCGAGGCCCAGCTCACCGGCACCGTAGACAATGTGAATGCCGGCCCCGGCGAGACAATATCAGTGGCACTGCCGCTGACCCGCAAGCAGGCAAAGGAGATAATGGATACAGACCCCTCTCAGGATCTTTTCATAAATGTATCGTGGACCCTGAAGCAGCGCGACGGCATTCTGCCGGCCGGCACAGAGGTGGCCTACGACCAGATTTGCCTGAGAAAGGGCGCGCCTAAAGCCAGCTGCGGCCGCAAGGCCGCCGTTGCCACCAGCTGCGAACAGACTCCCGACGGTTACTGCTTCCGGGGCAGGTTCTCATATGGCGGCACTTCCTCCGACAGAACAGGTTCCTGGAGCGCCACCTTCAGCCCTGATTCGGGATATCTTATAGATTACACTGTTGCGGGGCTGACCCTGCTGGGAGAGCCGCTCACGCCCGAGTTTGGACGCGCCCCGGTAGAGAACGATATGGGCGCCCAGCTGTTCCGCAGCGACGTTATGGGCCTCTGGCGCTATCTGGAGCCCAAGCTGAGCAAGTTTGATGTGGACCAGGATGGTGACATCTGGCGGGTTACCGCTGCCTATGAGCCCATCAAGGGTGCCGCTGCGCTCAAGTTGATATATGAGATTCACCCCGACGGAAGTATCTGCGTGAGCGAAATTATGGAAGATGCCGGCGGCATCGACAATCTGCCCGACCTGTTCCGTTTCGGAATGAAGTTCGCGATGTACAACCGCTTCAAGACCATAGATTTCTACGGCCGCGGCCCGTGGGAAAACTACTGCGACCGCAACTCTGCCGCTATGGTGGGCCATTATGTGCAGAACGTCGCCGACCAGTATCACTATGGCTACGTCCGCCCTCAGGAGAGTGGCACGCACACCGATATGCGCTATATGAAGATTCTAGACCGCGCCGGATGCGGACTGGAAGTGACTGCCCCCGGCGGTTTCTCTGCCTCTGCCCTGCCGTTCTCTATGCGCCAGCTGGATTGTATGGAAAACGGCACGCCCTCTCGCGAGAACCCCACCAATATGCAGGCCGGCGAAGCGCGTCACTCAATGGATCTCGTGCCCGACGGCAAGACCTATGTGAACATAGACCTACAGCAGATGGGTGTCGGCGGCGAAGACTCCTGGGGCCGCTGGCCGCTGGAGAAATACCGCCTCCCTGCACAACCCCGCACCTTCCGCTTCACCCTCAGCCCCGTGGTGGACTAACGAAGGTTCGCACCGTACAACACAAAAAGGGAGAGCTTACGCCCTCCCTTAGCCGCGGGTCGAATCAGAATCCTATGTCAAAGCGACTTTCACCCTACCGGACATCCCATAATATACGGTAATGTGAACGCACTTTTATGACCTTGCCGTTGTGCAAGCGCTTATACGCTTTCACCTTGACAAGTTTTGGGGCCTTGAACTCAAAGCACAGGCTCACTCTCATACTATGTACCTTCTGTTTATTCATTGTCTCAAGATTTGTAGTCTGGAGAAGGATAGAGGGAAGTGAAGCAGTACCCCCGCGACTTAATTTTTAGAAAAAAGGTGTTTCAGTATGGGCAGAAACACCTTTTAGTTGTCAGACTAGAACCACCATCAGGTGGGTTATCTTGAGAAAATGATAGTGCAAAGGTATTCTATTATCTCAATAATACAAGCATTGAACGCAATAAAACCATCCGGAAGGTGAAAGTTTTTCTGTTTTTGGAAAAACTCGGACGTTTCTAAAAAAGTAGACGGTACTCGTCTGCGGCAGATGCCTCCGCCTGAAAGGCCCAGGGCTTAGTCTGCGTTCGTCTGCCCTCCATTCAAAAACGCCGGGCTCGAGAACTCGCTACGAGCCTGACGGCTCTTCGCTCAGACAGCTCTCGCCTGATCGGCGTTTTTTTCGATACGGGCTTCCTCGCTATCGCTCGGAACCGACTCACTCCGAAACCGCCCTGTACCCTTTCAGGCATCCGGCTTCTATCTGCCGCTGCGGGATCGTCAGCTATGCGCACGCATATACGTCACAGAGCACCCTGTAAGGCGCTCTCTTGTGCTCAAAGGGCCGATATCAGGGGTATGAGCACGCACACCCCATGCCAGAACACCTTCTGGCCCCACATTGTGTGCGCATAGCCAACGAAACTAGATGCTGGGAGTTAACGTTAGCTGAATTGTCGAATCCCTATAGGGGAATGTGATCACCCTTTTTCACCGGCATGCCGTACTAGAGCTCAATCTTCTTGTATACTTCGTTATTACTGTCTCTCAATACCAGACAATCACCTTCGAAATACCAAATCCCAGACAAAAAAATTCACAAAGTTAATAAGCATATATCACACGTAAAATGCACATATTATCACAATAACATAATAAGCCAATATGTTCCCACAACTGCGACCACATAGCCTAAATTATACAAGATGGTTTTGCCCCATTCAATTTGTTTATTAGCCAGATTCGTCCTCACATCATAGCAAATCCCATCCTCGTTTATGTATATCTCTGTATAATTCCGGTTCTGCCGTGTCGATGTGTTGGAAAAACCGTATCCATAATAATACGTATTGCTATTCGAGTAATACCTTTCGTAAACCAGTATCCTACCACCTGCTCCATCAGACACTTCCCTGTCTGGAGCACCTTTCGCTCTTATGATAGAGGACTCACTAGCACCTATGAAGGCTCTCTTTGCTTCCGGTTCGGTTGAGATATACTTATATGATATACACGACGAAAGGCAGACAATGCAAAGTAAACTTATAATAACTTGTTTCATAGATATTTCTCTTTTCTATTTCAAAAATACAACACTTTTTCCGTTTCCAAAAACAGAAATGCCCCCTACCACTCTACAAGCCACTTTTCTCAAAACAGAAATCTTAATAATCTTATTGTCTATTTACTTTTTTGAAATCGGAAATCAGATTATTTCTGTTTTTGCTGTTTTTAATAACTAGAACACCCCGAGACACAAATGCAGCACTTTTTCGGAAAAGTTAATACTAATGGTTGTCTCGAATATGTACATTTTCAACAATAGTAGCACTTTGTCAATAGTTATTCCTAATTTTGTGAAGGAAAGAGCCCTATAGTGAAATAATTAACATCATACCATAAAACTTATTACTATGAGCTTAGTCGATCATGAAGGAAGTGTTGAATACCCCTTCTCAAAAAAGACAGTGTTCCATGCCTTGATGGATGCCGCCCCGAATATTGAAGGCATGGAGTTGGATTCCGCAGATGAGGTTAGCGGTCGCGTCACTTTCAAAGCAGGAGTAAGCCTTGCCAGCTGGGGCGAAAATATTCCCGTTCAACTTATTGAAGTTGCCCCTACTCGTACACAGATGAAGGTGATGTCTTCTCCTAAAACAGGAATAATGTTTGGCGGGGCAATGGACCTCGGCAAAAACCGCCGAAATATTGAAAAGATTATCAGCGCGGTTTCATCCGTTCTTGCCGCAAGGCCATCAGAAGCAGAGAAGACCACGCCGATGGGCATCATGTCCACTTCTGACGAACTCATTAAACTGAAAAGCCTGCTTGATTCAGGCGTGCTTTCTCAATCGGAATTTGATGAACAGAAGAGAAGACTACTTTCTCTGGAGCCCCAAGAGGACACCACACCACAACCTATCCAGGTCGAATCCTCCACAGAACCAATCCGAATAGAAAGCGGCAAAAAAGATAATACTGTATTATATCTTATTATTGCTTTTACGATTATAGCAATAATAGTTGCAATTGCCAGTGCGGCTGTTTAATTCGTTAAACTGTCTTTCCAATGAAGAAATATCTATTATATGCTTTAGTGATACCTGTTATCATTAGTTGCGGTGTAAACCAGGCTGAGTATGACAAAGTTGTAAAGGAGCGGGATGACGTGGCTGCCCAATTACGCAATAGTGAGGCAACAATCAAAGCATTACGCGATTCGGTCGTTATGTTAGCATTTCCGGCAGATCAACGACTATCTAAAGTCAACCGTCTTGTTTCGGATGGTAATTATCAGAGCGCGAAGGATGAAATACGGCACTTGGTTGCATTGTTTCCTGATTCCAAGGAAGCAAATGCTACTCCTGCTATTGTCGAAAGAATTGATAAACTGATAGCTCAGAAGAAGGCCGAAGAAGAGCGGATAAAGGCACTGGGGTTCAAGGCGCTCAAAGCTATAACAACTGTCGTCATTGATTATAATAAGGTGGAGTTCTCCAATATCAGCGTAGGAAGCACCTTTACTTATGACTCATATGGTGATAGTTACTATTATAACACTGCCGATAGGGGTAATAAATATATTTCAGCAGCGATGCGTATCACTTCTGATAGCAAGAATCCTAAGCTGCCCAAACCGGCAGTTTTCTCTATTTCTGGTGATAGGATGATAAAGCAAGGAACTTTTGGAATTAAACTAGCCAGATGGGATGATTATGGCTCCTACCTTGGAAATTACCATGATAATGGCAATGACTTTGCAAAAAGCAGTTCCGTTAGATTTAAAGTTGGGGTAGAAGTCTCAGAGGATGTGGTCAAAAATCCCTATGCGATTATTCTTAAGAAAGAAAATGCCGTCCCTAGAAGCGAAGATAGACTTGATAATCCACCAATTTCTTATATCGGATTTGTGGACTACCCTGATAGTCTCACTTTAGATGATTTCACCAAAGAAGATAGTCAATACGTCATTATTCGAATAGCAAATCTCTAGAACTGATTATGAAAAAGTTTCTTATTCTGTGTATTGGAGTGTTTGGGCTATCGTTTTTGACTTCCTGTGATACGATAGGTAGTTCACGCAAGGAGTTATTCGAAATAACCGATTACTTCGTAGACCAGCTTTCTACTGTATATCAGAGTTATGGGCTACAGGGTCTGTCAGAAAAACGGACAACAAAAGACTATAAGTACAGTGTTACTCCTATGGGGAGGCTTATCATAGTAAAGATAGAAGAGTATGCAACGTCAGAGGAATATGAGGCATTACGAAAGGCTCTTGAAAAGCATTATAAAAATGATAGGCGGGTCAATAATGTTTACATTAACCAAGGAGGGACGGTTGTGATAGACTGTCGAAATTGAGTTGAGAATAAAGAGGGCTTCTTTTCAGAGGCCCTCAATTCTTATATTATTTTAAGGCAACACATAATCTCACGGTTTGCTCTTAGTGAACACCACGATATGCAGCCTGTAGTAGTCGTAGGCATTCCCAGGAATCCCCAGTGCGGGCGATGAATCTTCCCTGGTGTTCTTTTTCGGCATTAGAATAAGCTATTAAGAACTTGTTGTCGTTAACTCCTGATACATCTTAAACAATCTCGCAACTATTTCGCTCTCGGAGGCGTCTTTCGGGAATCCATAGGCCTCGAGAACAGCGGCGTCATTAGCACGATGGGCTTTGCGGAGTTCAACAGGCATGGCTAATTCATCGTATAAGTCGGAAAGGCTGCTATCTGGATAAAGGGCACGTGTATCGAGGATTGCTTGTGCTGTTTGGGTTATCTTCTCCCTCTGAATATCCGTAGAATTCGGCCAGGGAAAGTTATTGTAAACAACCTCCTTGGAGTAACGGAAACGCATTTCTAGTCTACCACAAGTCATCCTCATCCATGCCATATGAACTTCTGAGTTCAGTAATCCAAATAAATATAGGTCTCCGTCCGGAATGAACAGAACTGCGTTCGTGACAATAACGGAACTATCGATAAAATTCATCGGTATATACCGCCTGTTCTCTGACGAATGACATGGGATAACGATAGCTGTCTCTGGATTATGGGTCTCTCTGAAAAGATGAGGAGTATCGGCAAGCTTCCTTGCGCCCTCATCCGGACTAGCCAATCGTGTTTCTCTACAGCGCGAGACTCTTTCCATAACGAGGGGCATTTTCCGCATCTCAGCAGGAGAAATACCTTTCAACCAAAGGCAATATCGGAGAGTCCCGTTAATCTGCTCCTTCGCCCCCATCAGCCTTTTGATAAATCTCACCGACTCTGGTTCTTTTGAGATGAAGTCCGAATAGTCTGTTTTCTCAATTATCAACGCGCCCCCGTCAACAGGTTTATTCCCATAGGTCATTTGTGGAACGTTACCTATTGCCCGAGTACGACTATAAATGAACACATCATCAGCCTCTATGAGATAAGGGTTGATGTGGGCAA
>JAEETP010000049.1 GCA_016290415.1 Bacteroidales bacterium | reverse complement strand
TTCAGGTACAGGAAGGGGTTTGTGCCATCCATATCAATGGCCACGCTGTAGCTGTCCATCGCGTTGTTGAACTGGCTGGAGGCGGTCTCCAGCATAGCCTTGCCAAACTGGATGTACTGCGATCCGCGGCCCTTCTGGATGGCATCAACCAGCGGCTCCAGACGCCTTTTGGCGTCGTCCCGGGCTGCCGATTTCTCTGCCGCGAACTGGGTCTTGACGGGCAGCGACGCCAGGAAATTGTCCAGCTTGTCGTACAGCAGCTTGCCCTTGATGGTGGAGATACTCTCTGAAGAAGGGCCCTCCTTGGGTACGAACTGGAACATCGGCTTCAGCTTGACATCCACCTCGCGGTACTGGAGCAACTCGTTGTTGAAGTTCTTCTTGGCAAAGTCGGCGTCCAAGGCCAGCAGCGAGTTGAACTGCTTGGTGGTGTCGGCAAATGCCTCGTAGCCCTCGTCCGTAGAGGTCTTGAACTGATATTCCCGCACCTTCTTCTGCGCAGTCTCGTAGTCTTTGCGGCTGTCGCCCATCCTGCCCAGCATAGCCTTGGCGTAGGATCGGTTTATATAGGCCTTGGCAAAGTCTGGATAAAGCTCAATGGCCTTGTCATAGTCGTTTATGGCCTGGTTGAATTTGCCCTGCTGCATAAACACCGCGGCCCGGTTGAAATAGGCCAGCACATTCTCTGTGTTGATGTTCAGCACGCGGTCCAGGTCGTCCACCGCCTTGTCCAGCTCGCCGACCTGTGCATAGATCAGCGCGCGGTTGTAGAGGGTCAGGGCGTTGCCCGGCTCCTCTGCCAGCACGGCGTTGAGGTCGTCTATTGCGCTGATCCAGTCTTTTTTCTCGTATTTGAGAATCGCCCTGTTAAAATAGGCGAAGGTGTTGGTAGAGTCCAGCTTGATGGCCTGGTTCAGATCCGATATGGCATCGTCATACTTGTTCTGCATGGCGAGCAGCCTGGCGCGCCGCACGAAGCCCTCCGGATCCAGATTGTTCAGCTCTATGGCCTTGTTGTAGTCGGCAAACGCCTTCAGGGTGTCGCCCAGAAACAGGTAAGATGCCCCGCGGTTCAGGTAGGCGCTGCTCTCGTCCGGCTCTTTGCGGATAAAACTGTTGAAGTCCTGCACCGCCTTTTCAAACTGCTGCGAAAGGAAATATGTCACGCCGCGGCTAAAGTACAGGCCGGTGTTGCCGGGGCGCAGGTCCATAGCCTCCTGCAGGTCTTCCAACGCCTCTTCGTGGCGGCCCAGGCGGCTGCGGGTAATGGCGCGGTAGTGGTAGGCGTAGGTGTAAAGCGGATTGCGCTTCAGGCTCAGGTCAAAGTCCCTCTCGGCGCCGTTCAAATCGCCCAGGTTGTACTTGGCTATGCCGCGGAAAAAGAATGCCTCCGGCCCCACTGTGTCTATGCGGGAGAGGATGTTGAAATTCTCTATCGCGAGCGAGAATTTGCCGTCAGAAAGCGCCTGGCGGCCGGCGTAGTAGAAATGCGACGGGTCGTACTGGGCGCGGGACGGCAGAAAAGCTGCCGTCAGCAAAAACAGTATGACGGCAAGGCGTTTCATTATCTCACGCGGAGTCTCTGTCCGGGACGGATGACTTTCTTGGCACTGATGCCGTTGAGTTTGCAGAGCTTGGCCACTGTGGTGCCGTGCTTGGCGGCAATCCTGCCCAGGGTGTCGCCGCTGCGGACCTTGTAGTACTGCGCCTGCTTGGCCGCAGCCACGGCGGCCTTGGCCTCTGCCTCCTGCTTTTCGCTCTGGCCGTAGTGGGAGTAGATGTTGAAATAGTCTTTCTTCAGGGTGAACAGCGACTCCCTCAGGGCGCCCTGCTCAAAGGCTATGATGCGCTCGGGGTCAAATGCCTGCCCCTTGTAGCGGGTCTCAAAATGGAGGTGGGGGCCTGTGCTGCGGCCTGTGCTGCCGCCCAGGCCTATCACTTCGCCAGCCTTGACCGGTTCGCCCGGAATCACAAGCCTTTTGGAAAGATGTCCGTAGTAGGTCTCAAGGCCGTTGGAGTGGCGCACCACAATAAGGTTGCCGTAGCCGCCGGTGCGGCTGCCGCTGGAAAAGCGCACCACGCCGTCAAAGGCCACCCGCACGCTGTCTCCGGTGTCAAGCGGAAGGTCAACGCCGGTATGGGCGCGTCTGCGGCGCCATTTGAACCCGGAGTGGACCTTTGTCTGGTAGGGAACCTTGAAGCCGTGGGTCTCATCTACCAGCAAAATATCTACTTCGTTCGGAATGGATTCCTTGGGATAACCTATATATGCGTGAAGCGATTCGGTGTTCCACCAGCGGTCGTAAATAGAAGTGCTGTCGATGCCCGGACGGGGGAGAGGGAGGTAGTCCCAGGTCTGGTCTTCGTAGAGGATGACATTGGTGTATTTGTCTTTGGTGCGGAGGGTGTCCACGGCAATCTTCACCACTTTTTCAACTGCAGTGCTGTCAATGTCCGCCAGTTCCTCATCTTCTTCGTCATCAAAGAAATTTTCGTCGTCAGTATCTATCTGGGAAAAACCTGGAAAGGAAAGTGCAAGAAACAGTATAATGGATAGTATCTTTTTCATTGGGATTGTGTGCAGTTAAACAAAATAAGTCCGTAGTGTGGGGCGGACTTATTTGATCTTGAGCGGAAAACGGGTTTCGAACCCGCGACCTTCGGCTTGGGAAGCCAACGCTCTACCAACTGAGCTATTTCCGCAAAAATCAAAGATTTTTGCGGCGATATCGGCTGCGCCTCGGAAAAGCAAACAAGCTTGCTTTTCGCTCGACTTGCACGATATCTCCGCGTTTTTCTTTGTCACAAAATTAGTACCATTTTTGAATTATTCAAAACTATTGGTAACTTTACAAAGATATACCTATCGGAATTTTAAACTAAATAATATTACACTATGTTAAAACCTAAAAAAGTCATTGACGCTTTCAAGAAGAATTTTCCCGGTAAGAAATTCAGCTATTTCACCTCTCCGGGCCGTATCAACCTTATAGGCGAGCATACCGACTACAACGGCGGTTTTGTGCTTCCGGCAGCTGTGGACAAAGGCATAAGCCTGGCCATCGCGCCCAACGGCACCGACAAGGTGAATGCATTCTCTATGGACTATGGCGAGAAACTCAGTTTTGGAATTAACGACAAGGAAAAGCCGGCACAGCAGTGGGCCTGCTATATCTTTGGCGTGGTTCAGGAGATGAAAAAGCGCGGCGCACAGCCCGCCGGTTTTGACTGCGCGTTTGGCGGCGACGTTCCCCTGGGCGCAGGTATGTCTTCTTCCGCTGCTCTGGAGAGCGTTTTTGGCTATGCGATAAACACTCTGTTCAAACTCGGTTTCAAGCGTGAGGAACTGGCCAAGATAGGTCAGATGACAGAGCACAATTATGTTGGTGTGAACTGCGGCATTATGGACCAGTTTGCATCCCTGATGGGCAAAGAGGGCAAGGTGATCCGTCTGGACTGCCGCAGCCTTAACTACAAGAGGGTTCCTTTCAACCCCAAGGGCTATAAGATTGTCCTTATCGACACTATGGTCAAGCACAACCTGGCCAGCGGCGAATACAACGTGCGCCGCGCACAGTGCGAGGCCGGCGTGGCCGCCATCAAGAAGGACCACCCCAATGTGGAGCTCCTGCGCGATGTTTCTCCCGCACTTCTGGAGCAGTACAAGGACAAACTGGATCCGATGGTATACAAGCGCTGCTCTTTCGTTGTCAAGGAGTCTCCGCGTCTGCTGGCCGGCTGCCGCGACCTGGCAAAGAACGACATCCCCGCTTTCGGCAAGAAGATGTTCGAAACCCACGACGGTCTCAGCAAAGACTATGGCGTGAGCTGCGAAGAGCTTGACTTCATTGTGGATGTGGCCCGCAAGTGCGAAGGCGTCGTAGGTGCCCGTATGATGGGCGGCGGCTTTGGCGGCTGCGTGATTGCCATCGTTAAAAGCGGTGCAGCCAAGGCTTATATCGAGGCGGTTCAGAAGGCATACAAGAAGCAGTTCAATCTGGATCCGCGCGTGATCAATGTCGCAATTTCTGACGGAGCAAAGAGATGGAACGTCCGCAAGCTCAAATAAAGCATTTTGCAATCTCTAACGCTGCCGGCGGCCGGGTTGTGCTCAGCAACCTCGGTGCCGGCATCGTTTCCATAGAGGTGCCCGACAAGGCCGGAGTGGTAGACAACGTGGCCCTTACCTATGCCAAGCCCGAAGACTGGATGGTGGATGGCCCCTGTGCCGGCAAGATTCCCGGCCGGTATGCCAACCGCATCGCCGCCGGCAAGTTTTCGCTGGGTGGCAAGGAATATTCGCTGGCCATAAACAATGGTCCCAACCACCTGCACGGCGGCCCGGGCGAGCAGTGCTACGCCAACCGCATCTGGGATGCAGAAGAGTTTGAGGGTGGCGTGAGGTTCATCCTCCACAGCCCTGACGGCGATGCCGGCTATCCCGGCGCGCTGGACATTCAGGCTGTTTATACATTCTCTGAAGACAATGTGCTGCGGCTGGAGATTTCGGCCAAGACCGATGCCCCCACCGTGGTGAATCTGACCAACCACGTCTATTTCAACCTCCGCGGCCAGAAGGCATTCGGCGGTGACGGCGTGCGCAGCCATCTGCTCAAGCTCTATGCTTCGCGCTTTCTCCCGGGCGACTCCACGCTGATTCCCTTTGGCGAAATGGCCCCCGTGGCCGGCACGCCTATGGACTTTACCGTGGCCAAGCCTATAGGGCAGGATCTGGATGCAGATTTCGAGCCTCTGAAATTCGGCAAGGGCTACGACCACTGCTGGTGCATAGACGGTTACGACGGCACCCTGCGCCCCGCTGCTGAACTCAGTTGCGCTGGCCGCAAGGTGGCTGTATTCACCAATCAGCCCGGCGTGCAGGTCTACACCGGCAACTGGCTGGACGGCTGCCCCGACTCTCCCGACGGCTACAAGTACAAAGACTACGACTGCGTCGCCCTGGAGTGCCAGGCCTTCCCCGACAGCCCCAACAAGTTGCAGTTCCCCTTCCGGCCGCTATTGCCGGGAGAGACATATCTGAACATCATCGAGTGGCGGTTCACGGCAGAGTAGAAGTCGCGGAATAGCAAAAAAGCATCTTTGCGTAGGGAACAGGGGTTCTATGTTCTCCCTGGCCCGGAGCGAAGATGCTTTTTTGCGTATTGGAGCGACTTCCTATCTTCTGATGGATATTGTCACGCCGTCGCGAAGGGGCAGCATAATGCTGCGGAAGCGGTTGTCGGCGGCAACCATATCGTTGAATTCAAGGATTCCGACGCTCTGGGCATCCCGGGGCGCCGGTTCTTCTATTACCTTGCCGTCCCAGGTTGTGTTGTCGGCAATGATCACGCCGCCGGGGCGAACTTTGTCGGAGACCAGGTTCCAGTATTCGGGATACTGCCGTTTGTTGGCGTCGATATAGATTAGGTCGTACGGGCCGTCAAGCGAAGGGATAATTTCCAGCGCATTGCCCAGCAGCAGGTTGACTTTGCCCGATATGCCGGCTTTTTCGTATCCTTCGCGGATGATATCCTCCAGTTCGTCGTTTATCTCTATGGCATCTACAGTGCCGCCGTCGGCCAGGCCTTCTGCCAGGCAGACGGTGGAGTAGCCGGTGAAGACGCCCAGTTCCAGAATGCGCTGCGGGGCGACCATCCTTGAGATTGCACTAAGCAGGCCGCCGGCCTCCCTGCCGCAAAGCATACGGGCGCGGCTGGTGCGGATATGCGTCTGGTGTTCTATCCACTCCAGGGCGTCGAGGCTTGCGGGAAGCGACGAATGGTTCAGGCAATACTCTTCTATGGTCATAATTATCTATATATCAGGCGGCTGATCCTGTCTTCCGCAAAGATTTCCTGCGCCACGCGCTGCAGCTGTTCGGAAGTAACCGCCTGCAGTTTCTTGCGGAACAGTTCGGGGGTGGGATATTCGCCAAAGCGGACAATGCTGCGGGCAATGGAGAGGGCCTGAGCCTCGCCATATTCGCTTGCGATGGCGTTCTGGGCCAGCATCTGCTTCTTGGCAGAGCGCAGTCCGGCTTCGGAGAGGGGCACTTCGCGGATCTTCTTGAGCTCCTTCATAACCAGTTCGGCACACTTGTCCACATTGTCCTTGTCACAGCCGTAATAGACCAGAGAGACGCCGGCAGTGGAGTAGCGCACATAAGAGGCATCCACGTGATATACCAGCGCCTTTTTCTCGCGCAGCGAGCTGTTCAGGCGGGAGTTGCTGGCGGGGCCGCCGAGGATGTTGGTCAACAGCGTGAGCGCCATACGGTCGGGGTGTCCGAAAGGGTAAGCGCGGGTGCCAAGTATGCAGTTGGCCTGGTGGAACTTGCGGGTCTTGTCCACATTGAAAAATTGCTCAGCCGGCTTTTTGGTGACGGCCGCGGGCGCCTTGGAGCCCTGGAAATACGGGGTGTATTTGTCAAGCAGTTTTTCTACCATCTCCACCACGGCCGTCTGCTCCAGGTCGCCGACCACCACAAAACTCATATTTGCCGGCACGTAGCGCTCCTTTACAAAGGCGCGGATGTCGTCGGATGTTATCTGCTTCAGAGAGGCGGCGGTGCCCAGGATGGTCCTGGCAAGCGGATGGCCCTTGAACAGCAGTTTCTCGTAGTCTTCAAAGATAAAGTCGGCCGGATTGTCCAGGCACATATTTATCTCGTCGGCCACCACGTTCTTCTCTTTTTCCAATTCATCTTCGTCAAAAAGAGAGGTGAAAACTATCTCGAAGGAGAGGTCGATGGCCTTTGCAATGTCTTCTTTAAGCACGGTGCAGTAGACCACCGTCTCTTCTTTGGCGGTGTAGGCGTTCATATCGCCGCCCAGCTTTTCCAGGCGGTCGTTGATGCTGCGGGCACTGCGCTTTTCGCAGCCGCGGAATATCATATGCTCTGTAAGATGGGCCAGGCCGTGCTTGTCGGCAGGCTCGTTGGAAGTGCCGGCCTTGATGCACAGCGCACAGTATGCCACAGAAGAATTGGTCTTCTTAAAGGCGACTTTCATACCGCTGGCCAGCGTAAAAACTTTATTCTCCATTTTAGGCGTTTTTCTTCGCCGCAAAAATAATATTTTTCTTACATTTGTCAGATATGGGACAGTTCATAGTATCAGCCAGAAAATACAGGCCTGCCACCTTTGACAAGCTCATCGGGCAGGAGAATATAGCCCGCACGCTCAAGAATTCAATCCAAAGCGGGCAGTTGGCTCACGCATATCTTTTCTGCGGGCCGCGCGGGGTGGGCAAGACCAGTTGCGCCCGCATCTTTGCGAAGACCATCAACTGCAGCAATCCGGGTCCCGACCTGGAGCCCTGCGGCGAGTGCGAATCCTGCCGCTCTTTCAGCGAAGGCCGTTCGTATTGCATTCACGAGCTGGATGCCGCCAGCAACAACTCGGTGGACGACATCCGCAACCTCACCGACCAGGTGCGCATCCCGCCCCAGATTGGCCGCTACAGCGTGTATATCATAGACGAGGTCCATATGCTGTCCCAGGCCGCCTTCAACGCCTTTCTGAAGACGCTTGAAGAGCCGCCGGAGTATGCCATCTTCATTCTGGCCACCACAGAGAAGCACAAGATTCTCCCCACCATCCTGTCCCGCTGCCAGACCTACGACTTCAGCCGCATCAGGGTGGAAGACATAGTGCGGAACCTCAAGGATATCGCCGCACAGGAAAATGTCACTGTGAGCGACGATGCCCTGCACATCATTGCCCAGAAGGCCGACGGCGCAATGCGCGACAGTCTCACGCTCTTTGACCAGACGGTTGCCTTTTGTGGCGGCGACATCACCTACGAGAAAGTCATCGGCATTCTGAACGTCCTGGACTATGACTATTATTTCAGGCTCACCGATATGCTGCTCGCCGGCGACTTTGCCCAGGCGCTGCTGCTCTTTGACGAAATCCTTTCCAAGGGCTTCGACGCGCTGCACTTCATCTCCGGTATGAGTTCCCACCTCAGGGACCTTATCGTGTGCCGCAACGCCTCGTCCCGCAGCCTTATGGAGATGGCCCCGACCATCGCCGCCCGCTATGACGAATACAGCAAGCGCTGCTCTATGGAGTTTTTGTACAAGGCGCTGGAGATTTCCACCGCCGCCGAAACGGCCTATAAGACTTCTGGCAATCCCAGGCTGCTGATAGAGTTTGCGCTGATAAAGATGTCCCGCATACTGACTGCGGCACCGCAGCCGGCGGCCGCTCAGCCCGTGGCCCCTGCACGGCCCGTGGCTGCGCAACCTGTGGCCGCTCAGCCCGCTCCGGCAAAACCTGCCCCCGCCGCAGCGCCTGCTGTCCCCAAGAGCGAAGTCAAGACCGGCAAGACCACCGGCATCTCCATCAAGGAACTTATGTCCAAGGCAACCGCACAGGCCGCAGCCCCTCAGACCACCGGCGGCGCTCCCGCTGCCGAGATCGATCCCAAGGACATTACTGAAGAGATGTTTGCCGCAGGGTGGGAGAAGTTCATCGCAGGCATCACCAGGCCCAACCTCAAGGCGGCCCTTTCTGCCAATACTCCCAAATATTCTGCAGAAGATGGCACCGCCACCCAGTTTGTGGCAAGCGTTATGCAGAGAGACTGGATTGTGGACCATCAGTTGCTCAAGCTGCAGGGCTCGCTACAGAGTGCACTTGGCAGCAGGGTTCTGCTTAAGATAGAGGTGCAGCCCCAGGACGAGGAACCCAAAGTTCAGGGGCCGTATATGCCCACGGAGGTAGCACAGAAAATGAAAGAAGACTCAGCCAACGTCAGCGATTTTACCCGCGAGTTCGAGCTGGAGGTTAAATGATAAATTAGGATATGAAGTTATATACTGTCAAGCTGGTTAAGAAATATGGGATGCGAACCGTTGTAAAGGGTGCGTCCATAGAGGTTGAACAGGGCGAAATCGTGGGGCTGCTTGGCCCTAACGGTGCCGGCAAAACCACCAGTTTCTATATGATGACCGGTTTGGTCAAGCCCAATGCCGGGCAGATTTTCCTTGGCGAAGAAGAGATCACCAAACTCCCTATGTACAAGCGTGCTCAAAAGGGGCTTGGCTATCTTGCACAGGAGGCTTCCGTGTTCCGCCGTATGAGTGTGGAAGACAATATCGTGTCGGTGATGGAGATGAATCATATCCCCAAGGAACAGCGTGAGCAGCGCCTGGAAGAGCTCATTCGCGAGTTCGGTCTTGGCAAGGTGCGCAAGAGCCTCGGTATCCAGCTTTCGGGTGGTGAGAGGCGCCGCTGCGAGATTGCCCGCGCGCTGGCCACCAACCCCAAATTCATCCTTCTGGACGAGCCGTTCGCAGGTGTCGACCCCATTGCGGTAGAGGATATCCAGCATATCATAGCCCACCTCAAGACCCGCAACATCGGCATCGTGATCACCGACCACAACGTGCACGAGACGCTGGCCATCACCGACCGCGCATATCTGCTCTACGACGGTGAAATTCTCGAGAGCGGCACCCCCGAGCAGCTGGCAGCAAACCCCGACGTCCGTCGCAAATACCTGGGCCAGAACTTCGAGCTCCGCAAAGCCGTCCTCCACAAACGTCCAGGCGAAGATCTGTAAACTACAGCCATTCGCATAAGCGCAGAAAAAACTTCGCGTAGGGAACAGGGGTTCTATGTCCTCCCTGGCCCGGAGCGAAGTTTTTTCGTAGCAGCGAATGGCTGAACTATGCGTTTTCTTTGGAAATCTCGCAGCCGCGGCAGCTGGTGCAGCCGAGGTCGGCGCAGTCGGGGTTGGCTTTGTTATGCTTCTTGCCCCAGAGGCGGAGCTCCTCTTCTTTGGCGCACACGATGCCGCGCTTGCGCAGCTCTTTGTTGTGGGCTATCTCGCCGTCGGGGAACTTGCCGTCTTTGCGGAATATGATGTTGAAGCACAGTCCGAACACGCAAAGGGCCACCAGGGCTATAGCCAGCAGAAAGGTCTTCATAGCGCTACAGACATTTGAACGGAGGCAGCAGGGGTGCGGAGCTCACAGTGAGCACCGGCGGCACCTGCATTACCTTGAAACTGGATTTGCGACGCAGCGCCAGGGCGCGCTGGGCGGCAGCCTTGTCTTCGAAAGACTCAAGCACCTGCTCCGGGGTGAGTCCTTCTTCGTTAAGGGCGTGGAGCACGGCGTCCAGCACCTCGTAGGGCGGCAGCGAGTCGCTGTCTTTCTGCCCGGGCTTGAGCTCTGCAGAAGGGGCTTTGGTGAGGATGTGTTCCGGGATGCGCTCTCCGTTGCGGTTTATATATCGGCACAGTTCGTAGACCTGCACCTTGTACAGGTCACCGATGACCATAATGGCCCCGGCCAGGTCGCCGTATAGGGTGCCGTAGCCGGTAGAGAGCTCGCTCTTGTTGGACGTGTTCAGCACCAGCGCGTTGAAACGGTTGGAGTAGGCCATCAGTATCAAGCCGCGGATGCGGGCTTGGATGTTCTCCTGGGTGGTGTCCCAGCGGCCGTCTTCAAAAAAGCGGGCCATAGACTCCATTGCCCGGTCGTATATGGGACCTATGGGAATCTGCTCTGTGCTTATGCCCAGATTGGCCGCCAGATCTTCGGAATCTGTGATCGAGTGGCCGGTGGAAAACTCGCTGGGCATCATTATGCCGTGGACATTTTCCGGCCCAAGGGCATCAGCTGCAAGGGCTGCCACAAGAGCGGAATCCACCCCGCCTGAGAGGCCCAGAACAGCCTTTGACAGGCCGGCACCTTCAAAGTAGTTCCGGATTTTGCTAATCAGGATGTCGTAGACCTCCGAGATGGGCAGGCTGGGTTCCAGTATCATAGTCTAGAAAATGAAGGTGTCGCTGATGGGTTTGTTGTTGTATACCTTGGTGATGATGTCGGCAAATATGTTGGCCACGGACAGTACTTTGAATTTGGAGACATCGTCGCCCTCCTTGGGACGCAGGGGAATGGTGTCGGATACGATGAATTCTTCTATGGCCGACTGGCTGATGCGCTCGTAGGCGCTGCCCGAAAGCACGGGGTGGGTGCAGACGGCACGGACGCTGAGGGCACCCTTCTCCTTGAGCATATCGGCACATTTGGCAATGGTGCCGGCGGTGTCCACCATATCGTCTACAATAACCACGTTGCGGCCCTCAACATCGCCGATGGCGGTCATAGAGCCCACTACGTTTGGCTTCTCACGGGATTTGTGGCAGATGATCATAGGCACGCCCAGAATGCGGGAATATGCATTTGCCCTCTTGGCACCGCCCATATCGGGAGAAGCGATGGAGAGGTTTTCCAGCTTGAGGTCCCTCAGATAGGGGAGGAAGATGCTGCTGGCGTATATGTGGTCTACCGGGACATCGAAGAAACCCTGGATCTGGTCGGCGTGCAGGTCGCAGGTCATCACGCGGTCGCAGCCGGCGGCAACCAGAAGGTTGGCCACCAGTTTGGCGCCGATGCTGACCCTTGGACGGTCCTTGCGGTCCTGACGGGCCCATCCAAAGTAGGGAATCACAGCTATCACCTTGTGGGCAGAGGCCCTGCGGGCTGCATCTATCATAAGCAGCAGCTCAAAGATATTCTCTGTAGGAGGGAAGGTGCTCTGCACGATAAAGACGGTGGCACCGCGGACGCTCTCGTCAAAAGCGGGCTGGAACTCGCCGTCGCTGAAGGTGGTCACCTTGGAGTTGCCGAGACCCACGCCAAGGTTAAGGGCGATTTTTTCTGCAAGATACTTGCTGCTTCGGCAGGAAAAAATCTTTAGCTTGTGATCGTATTCCATAGTACAGATTTATTATTTTTGGTTATTATCCAGGTCTTTAAGTATGCCTCCGATATAGTCCAGCAACTGCTCACGGCCGGCGCCGCTGGCCGACGAGGTTGCAAAAATCTCCGGCAGAGGCTCCCAGTATTGCGCCAGAGCAGACTTCATCTGAGATAAGCGGGAGGCAAGGGCATTGGTGCCCAGCTTGTCGCACTTGGTAAGTATCACGGCAAACGGGACGCCCCTTTCTCCCAGCGAAATCAGGAACTCGCGGTCTATTTTGAGCAATTCGTGTCGGCTGTCCAGCAGCACGAACAGCAGGGTGAGCTCTTCACTGTGGTCAATGTAGTCGTTTATCATTGCAAACAGCTTTTCGCGGCGGGGCTTGGACATTTTGGCATAGCCGTAGCCCGGCAGGTCCACCAGATACCAGCTGTCGTTTATGATGAAGTGATTTATGCACTGAGTCTTGCCCGGAGTAGAAGATGTGTGGGCCAGTGAAGAGTTGCCTGTGAGGGAGTTAATCAGAGAAGACTTGCCTACGTTCGAGCGCCCGATAAAGGCGAATTCCCTTCTGGCAGGGGTGGGTTTCCCGGCGGCCGAGGTGGAACTCGAGACATATGCTGCCTTTGTGATTTTCATCATTACAAATGTAAAACATTTTATTATTTTTCTTATCTTTATTTGACCTATTTTTTATGGAAGAAACGGTATACACACTGCAGCAGCTTTTGGCCTCTGTGAAGGGGGCTCTGGAGGACGCTTTCCCCCTTTCTGTGTGGGTAAAAGGGGAGATTCAGCAGCTCAGTGTGAACCGCAGCGGCCACTGCTACATAGACCTGATAGAGAAGCACGCCCTCACGGGGGCTCTGGTGGCACAGGCGCGCGCCATTATCTGGAGCAATCGATACCGCAGCCTTGCGGTGCGGTTCCAGCAGGAGGCAGAGCGCGAACTTGAGGCCGGCATCTCCGTGCTGGCCCTGGTCACCGTCAATTACTCAGAGCTTTACGGCCTGTCTTTGATTATAGAGGATATCGACCCGTCCTTTACTGCCGGCGAGGCCTTTCTGGAGCGTCAGCGCACCATCGCCCGCCTCACAGAAGAGGGGATGATGGACCTGAACGCCTCCCTGCCTCTGGCCGACCTTCCCCGCCGCCTGGCGGTGATATCTGCCCAGACGGCCGCCGGCTACGGCGATTTTATGGAGCATCTGCACAACAATCCGTACCGTTTCAATTTCTACAGCGAACTGTTTCCGGCACCGCTGCAGGGCGCCGAGGCTCCCAAGGGCATAATTGCCGCCCTGGGGCAGATAGCGGCCCGTGAGTCGGAATTCGACGCGGTGCTGATTCTCCGCGGCGGCGGCTCTGCCACCGACCTGGCCTGTTTTGACGATTACGAACTGGCGCTTAACATAGCCCAATTCCCGCTCCCGGTGCTCACTGCGATTGGTCACGAACGCGACACCCACGTGGCCGATATGGTCGCCTTCGAGCACCTGAAAACCCCCACGGCGCTGGCCGATTATTTCATAGATATCTTTGCAGACGAAGATTACAGGCTGCAGACCATCTCCGGCCGCCTTTCGCTGGCCGTACGCACCAAGGCAGGGGAGCAGCGGCAGCGCCTTGACGCAGGCGTGTCGCGCATCCGGGTCGCCGTCGCCGCAAAACTGGCCGAGGCCAGGCACAAGGTTCAGCTGCTGGAATACCGCGTGGGGGCTCTGAATCCCGCCGCCATCCTGGCCAAGGGTTTCACCCTTACTCTCAAAGACGGCCGTCGGGTGACAGAGGCCGCGCAGCTTAAGAAAGGCGAAGAAATCACCATACTGTTCAATGACGGAAAAGTAAAAGCAGAAATTAAATAATATGGCAGAAAAACTCACATACAAAGAGGCTCTGGAAAAGCTGGAGGC
>JAEETP010000144.1 GCA_016290415.1 Bacteroidales bacterium | reverse complement strand
GTTGTGCTTCTGAGCTGCCTTACGCCAGGAGACTATGGCATCGTGGGCAAGCTGGCCATATTCACCGCAATAGCCGTCACAATGCAGGAAGGCGGCTTCAAGGCGGCACTCATAAACCGCGGCGAAATACGCCACGAAGACCACAATTCGGTGTTCTGGTTCACTATAGCAGTGAGCGCCTGCCTATATCTGATTCTCTTTTTCCTGGCAGGCCCCATTGCCCGTTTCTATCATCAGCCAGAGCTGGTCAAGGTGGCGCGGGTGCTGTTTCTGTCGTTCTTCTTTGTGAGCTGCTCGATATCTTCCGACGCCTTTCTGCTGCGCAAGCTTATGATACGGCAGCGGGCGGCGATGGACATCACAGGCGCCGTTGTGGCCGGCATAGTGGCCGTAATTATGGCCGTGAAAGGCCTCGGCTACTGGGCCCTGGTGGCACATTCGGTGGTGCAGTCGGCGGTCACCTCTCTGCTTAAAGTGGCGTTCACCCCGTGGAAACCCAGCCTTAAAATAAGTTTCAAACCGGTGAGGGAGATGCTTTCATTTGGCCTGAGGCTGGTTGGGGCATCGTTTGTGACCCAGATCCAGACCAACATATTCTCTGTGATTCTGGGCCGTGCATACCGCATATACTCCAACGACGATGTGGGTTATTACACCCAGGGCAGCAAGTGGGCCTCAATGGCCAGCCAGGTGTTCACAGGAATGACCACCAGCGTAGGGCAGCCGGTAATGGCCTCTGCCAAGGGCGATGCTTTGCGCCGCAGGGCCATCTTCCGCAAACTGACCCGGTTTGTGGCTTTTGCCGCCTTCCCGGCGATGCTGGGCCTGGGCCTCATAGCACCGGAATTTTTCGGCATAATCAATACCAAGTTTCTGCCGGCCATCCCCATCCTGCGCCTGTACTGCCTGTATTTTATGGCGACGCTGATACAGACGCTGTTTAACCAGGCGGCTATGGCGGCGGGCCGCAGCGACCGGTATCTGGCTTTCACACTGATAAATGCGGCTATGCAGATTGCCACCGCCTTTCTCACTTACCGCCACGGCCTGGAAACTATGGCGGCCTCGGTCACCGCGGTGAACTATCTGGCCGTGATTGTATGGTGGCTGCTTTCGCGTAATATTATAGGTGTAAGATTTATTGACCTTCTGAAGGACACCGTGCCGTTTTTTGCAATAGCTTTGCTGCTGGTTGTGGCGGCGCACTTTGCCTTTGCCGGGATTCAGAGCGACTGGCTGCGGCTGTTGCTTAAGGTTGTGTCTGTGGCTGGCATATATTTGGCAGCTACCTCGCGCACCAAGACGTTTAAAGACGCCTTTACCTTTATCAGAAAACGAGAATTATAAACAGATATGAAACGGTTCATTTTAGCATCATTATTAATTATGAGCATCACATTATCGGGCTGCGGCCCCCGCGGCGACAAGAAAGCAGAAGAAAAGACCGACGGCGACAGCACCGCCTCCGTTTTGCCTAAGCCCACAAAAAGTGCGGCCGACTCTGCCGCCAATGCAGCCAAAGCGGCCGAAGAGGCTAGAATCAACGCACCCATTGCAGACGAACCTCTGCTGGAAATGGTGACCAGTATGGGATCTATGAAAATAAAACTCTATAAAGAGACCCCCCAGCACCGCGACAACTTTGTGAAACTGGCCCGCAAGGGTTATTATAACGGCCTGCTGTTCCACCGCGTGATCAGGGGCTTTATGATTCAGGCGGGCGACCCGTTTACCCGCGACACCACCAAAGTTGACCTTTACGGCAGCGGCGGCCCCAACTACACCATTCCGGCCGAAATCGTGCCCGGCCTGCACCACAAGAAAGGCGCCCTGGCTGCAGCCCGCAAGGGAGACAGCGTTAATCCGGAGAAGGCCTCCAGCGGCTCCCAGTTCTACATTGTGCAGGATGAGGCCGGCTGCGCACATCTGGACGGCGAGTACACCATCTTCGGAGAGGTTGTGGACGGCCTGAGTGTGGTGGACAACATTGCCAAGGTAGAGACCAGCGCCCGCGGCCTGCCCCTCTACCCCATCAACATAATTTCAGTAAAAGAAATCAAATAAATTATTTAAGAAATCATCTTTGGCACAGGCTTTGTATTTATCTGAATCGAAGATGATTTTTTCATAGTATTTTTTTGGTTAAACGAGAAAAGCGTCACCCGGATCTTCCGAGTGACGCTTCTCTGTTTTACAATTCTGACCGCTACTCTTTGCCGGCCAGACGTTTGTAAGATGCCAGACGGGCCTTTGCAAACTGCTCTGTTTTTGCAAACAGCTCCTCTGCCTCTGCGGGGAAGGTCTTGAGCAGTGATGCATAGCGGACCTCGCCCTTGAGGAAGTCCTGGAACTTGCTCCAGTCGGGCTCCTTGCTGTCCAGGGTGAACGGATTCTCGCCCTTGGCCTCCAGCTCGGGGTTGTAGCGGAACAGCTGCCAGTAACCGCACTCGACGGCCTTCTGCTCTTCCAGCTGAGAGTGACCCATACCTATCTTGAGGCCGTGGTTGATACAAGGTGCATAGGCAATGATCAGGGACGGGCCGTCGTAGGCCTCGGCCTCTTTGAGAGCCTTGAGCAGCTGGGCCTGTGAAGCACCCATAGCCACCTGTGCCACATATACATAGCCGTAGCTCATAGCCATCATACCCAGGTCTTTCTTGCGGACCTTCTTGCCGCTGGTGGCAAACTTGGCCACAGCGCCTGCGGGAGTAGAT
>JAEETP010000143.1 GCA_016290415.1 Bacteroidales bacterium | reverse complement strand
TCGTAAGAGAATGCACCGTCATCCTCTTTGGTGATGCGCATACCGGTCACGAAACGGTTGGTTTCGGAGAGAATCTTCCAGCGGCGCTGGTCCATAAAGCGGCCCTGCTCCAGACAGAACTCTACGCGGCGCTCGTTGCGGATGCGTGGCATCAGGAAGTCATAATTTGCCTGATAGCCGGGAACATCTTCGATTGCGGGCTGACCTGCTCTCTGACGGATCTTGTTCAGCGAACGTGCGGCATTTGCATAGTCGCCCAGCTCGCACTGTGCCTCAGCCAGGTTCAGATAGAACTCCGCCAGACGGAAGAATACCCAGTGGACGCCAATCTTGGAATAACCGCCGTCGGGACCCCAGAAGTTGATGTACTTGTCCTTGCGGCTGTAGTAACCGGTGCAGGAGCGCTGCGTCTCCTGGGAGATTACATCATTGTATCCGTTGCGGCCTCCCACGTAGGTCTCTATGATGTAGTTCTGCGAACAGTTGTAGGGCACGCCATAATCGGCTCCGTTGTAGAGAATGTCTATATAGAAACGGGCATCGCGGTTTGCATAGGGGTTGCCGCCCTTCTCCTCGCTGTAACCCAGGGCGGCAGCCTCGGGAGTAACCGTAACGTTGAGGTGGGTGGCGTCGTTGTAGGTGACGGGCATAGCGCCGTTGGTCATCTCAAAGCAGTCAACCAGCTCCTGTGTGGGTGATTCGCCGCAGTTCCATACGTGGTTGATGGAGGCGTAGGGATAGGAACCGACATCCACGCAGTTGGTATTGTTGATATGGCTGTTGTCGGCCCAGGAACGCCAGATGATTTCGGGAATCTCATCGGTGAAGTTGCTCACGAACAGCTTTTTGTAGTCGCTCATTGGCACCAGGTCATACTCGCTCATATTCAGCACATCCTGAGCCGCATCGGCTGCCTTCTGCCATTTCGCGCGATCCCTTTCGGGATTGTTGAGCAGACTGGCGTTGAACATATACACGCGGGCGCGGATGGCTTTTGCCACACCGTTGCTTACGCGGCGCGCCTCGTTTGCGCTCTGGCGGTTGGGAAGAATGCCTGATTGGACAACATCCATAAGTTCTGTAGAAATCTTGTCAGCAATCCAGTCGAATGTGGGACGGGAAAGGCTTGACCAGTCTTTGAAAGAGACGTCAAATGGCTCTTCTATCCAAGGCATCGGGCCGTAGAATTCAAGCAGCCACATATAGTACCAGCAGCGCAGCACCCTGGCTTCTGCAACCCAGGTTTCTATCTCCTGCTGGGTAAGGACTGTGGATTGAGGCAGGTATTTTATGGCATTGTTTGCCAGACGGATTCCGCGCCAGAAATCGGGCCAGAGCTGCTCTGCGGGAGAGTTCCAGTCCCAGGATATCACGGGATTCGACAGCGACAGGGTGCCGTTGTGCCAGTCATAGGCGTCGTAGTTGGCAGCCCAGAAGGCATTGTCGGTAAGGCAGTCAAACGGGTTCATCACAAACGATATCTGGTCTCTGGCAGTATAGATTTCGCCATAGGCTGCATCTATCAAACCTTTGCTTCTGTCACGGTTGCTGAGCACCTTGTCAAGTGTGATTTGTCCGTCGGGGGTCTTTTCAAGAATCTTGTTGCATCCGCAAAGGGAAATAATCGCTACAAGAATTATATATACAGTCTTTTTCATAGCACTTTCTTATTTAGAAGGAGACATTGAGACCGATGTTGTAGGTCGAGAATACCGGATAGAGCAACTCGTTGTTCTGCTCGGGATCCTGGTATTTGGCCGGATAATTGTCGAATGTCAGCAGGTTGAGACCGTTGACATAGAAGCGAATCTGCTCTGCGCGGATGCTTCTGGCCCAGCGCTGAGGCAGGCTGTAGCCGAGCTCCACATTCTTCAGGCGGAGATAATCACCGTTGACGAGCCAGAAGTCAGAAAGAATCTTGCTGGCGTTGCTGCCGGGCTCCAGACGGGGATAGGTAATGGGCAGTCCGGCATCCAGACGATCCTGACTCCAGGCCTCTTTGTGCCACTGGTTGAAGTTGTAGGTCTCCCATATGCGCTGGCCGGAGAAATAGTAGCTACGTCCCGCTACGCCCTGCCACATCATACTGAAGTCAAAGCCCTTGAACTGGACGCTGAGGCCAAAGCCAAAGTTCCATTCGGGCACCTCGGGATTGCCGATGGGCACCATATCCCTCTCGTCCACATAACCGTCGCCGGTCTTGTCCACATACTTGAGGTCGCCGGGCTTGGGGGCGGCGCCGGTTCCAGTCTGGTCGTACCAGTCTATGATCTCCTGTTCGCTATTGAAGAATCCGGCAGTTTCATAACCAAAGTTCTGACCCATACGGAAGCCCGTGCTGCGCAGACGCACCGCATAGTCTTCGGGCAGAAGAACTTCGCTCAGATAGAGCACCTTGTTGCGGTTGAACGCCACATTGGCCCTTGCGTCCAGCCTGAAGTCCCTTGTGAAGACTTTGGAATAGCTCAGGCTTGTCTCGAAACCCTTGTTCTCGATTTGGCCGGCATTAACCTTGGGCAGGATACCCGAAACACTTACACCGCCGGTACCGAAGACACCCGTGGGCACGAGGCCGGTAGCGGGAATCAGAATGTTGTTGCGCCTCTCGTAGAACACATCGGCCTCGAGCCTCAAGTCGTGCCAGAGACCCAGTTCCAGACCGAGGTTGTATTTGGAAGCCTTCTCCCAGGTCAGCTCCATATTGCCTATCTGGGACTCGTAGCTGCCGCTCCAGAG
>JAEETP010000142.1 GCA_016290415.1 Bacteroidales bacterium | reverse complement strand
CGTGCCGGAGGCGTTCTGGTCGGCGCGGTAGGCGGTGCTCAGCTCATAGTCGGCATTGACATCATCGGTATATGAAGGTCTGCCGGTGTGACCGCAAATCACAAGGCGGATGTTGGGTACCTTGCTGAAGAGATTGTCCCAAAGCTGCTGGCCGAAGCAATTGCCCTCCTGCTGGGTGATCCAGTAATCTTCGCGGCCGGCGATACGTTCTGCAGTCTGCTCGTGAAGGTAAGAGTGGGTGACGTAAATCACGTAATGGTCTTTATATTCTTCCGATGTGACAAGGTTGCGGGCCCATTCCACCGCCTGCTCAGAGGGGGCGAATTCTGAACTGATAACCAGTATTTTGTGGCTCCAGCCGGGAATCTCAAATTCGAACGCGGCATTTTCCAGCGAAGCGTTTCCGTTGCGGTTGGGAAACTCTGCCTTGAGGCAGTCGGCGTAGGTGGAATTCCGTTCGAAAGTGATGTACTTGGGATAGTTGGTGATATAACTCTCGCTGCGGCGGAAGCCGTAGTCGTGGTTGCCGCCGCAACTGATAAAGGGAACTTTGCCGTCTATCCGCTCTAGAGAGCGGCTGATGCTCTCCCACATTTGGGTGCTGCTCTGGTTGAGCATATTGTGGTTGAGGGCGTTGTTTTCGTTCTGCTCTACCAGATCGCCGGTGCAGATCACAGCCTTGATGTTGAGATTCTCTACATTATCTGCCACCCAAAGGGTTGTGAGCTCGAAGATGGGCTGGTTGATGTCGTACTTGACATACCCCTGCGGGTCGCCAAAGAGAATCATTGTGCTGGCGGCGGGGTCGGTGAGATGCTGCTGGTCGGCGCGGTTCTGGGCATACGCAGCCAGTATGCCGATAAAAGCGAGTGTGGTGAGGAGAAAACGTTTCATAATTATTCCCGTGTGGCGAGCCGCTGCTCTGCCAGTTTCTCGTATTTGGTGCCGGGGCGGCCCCAGTTGGCGTAGGGGTAGATGCTGATGCCGCCGCGCGGGGTAAAGAAGCCGGTGACCTCAATGTAGCGGGGATTCATCAGTTTGATGAGGTCCTTCATAATGATGTTTACGCAGTCCTCGTGAAAGGCGCCCTCGTTGCGGAAGCTGAACAGGTACAGCTTGAGGCTCTTGCTCTCTACCATCTTGATGTCGGGGATGTAGCTGATGCGCATCTCGGCATAGTCGGGCTGGCCGGTGATGGGGCAGAGGCTGGTGAATTCGGGGCAGTTGAAACGGACCCAGTAGTCACCTTCGGGGTGCTGGTTCTCAAAGGCCTCCAGCACTTCAGGGGCGTATGAATCGGCATATTTGGTCTTGCGGCCAAGCGACTGCAGACCTTCTTCCTTACGATCTTTCATATCTATTCTATATCTTTGATTTTAAACGGATTGTAGTCCACGCCACGGTCGTAGACATCCACGCCCTCCGACTTTTTGGTGCGGCGCACCACCCAGCTTGTCACGGGCAGGATAAGAATCTCGTACATCACCTTGAAAGTGACCTGGGCTATGAGCATACCCGCCAGCACCTTGGCCGGGGTGCCGATGAAGGCGATGGGGATGAAGATGAGCGAGTCCAGAAGGTCGCCGGCAATGGACGAAACAATGGCGCGAAGCCAGAAGAAGCGGCCGCTGGAGGCTATCTTCATCTTGCTCATTACCAGGGCGTTGAGGGTGGACCCCGCCAGGAATGCCAGCATTGAGGCAGCTGTGACCCTGGGCGCCATATTGAACATATAGTTAAAGTGCTCGCCGCCGTCCCAGAACGATGCCGCCGGCAGCCATACCACCAGCTGCCCCACCAGCACCACAAAGATATTGGCGGCAAAGGCCAGCCAAATCACAAAGCGGGCCCTGCGAAAACCCCAGACCTCTGCGATGCAGTCGTTCAGGATGTAGGAGATGGGAAAGATAATCACCGCTCCGGGGAGGTTGATATTCCATCCCAGGTGAAACACTTTGGTTGCGAAAAGATTGGAGGAAATGAGGCAGACGACCAGCGCCAATGCCATCAACAAGAAGTTTGTCGAGAATTTTTCTTTCATAATTGCAGTTTTTATAGTGGTGCCTGTTACACTTGATGCAGGCCACCGTGGCCCGATCTCGCCGCAAAGATAATAATTATGCCTATATTTGCACCCTATGACTTTGGTAATTGTACTTGCCGGCCTGTTTTACGTGGCTTGGCGCATATATACCATACTCCCGTTTAAAAAGTGGGTCAAGGTGGCCGTGCTGTCGGTGTACGGCTTTGCCCTGGTTAGTTTTCTGCTCACCAGCTTCGGGGTCATAGACCATCTCCCTATGCCGCTGGCCAGCTTTTTATATGTGCTGGGCAACAGCTGGCTGATTTTTGTGGTGTATGCCATCATCATCTTTGCAGTGATGGATGTGCTGCGGCTTATGCGCCTGCTGCCGGGCAAGGCCCTCAAAAGCAACATCGTCTCCAGCGCTGTGGTGTTTGGCATCATCGCCGTGCTTCTGACCTACGGCGCCATTCACTATCGCCACAAATACCGCGAGGAGATGACGATAGCCTCTGCAAAGATTGACGCGCCAGTGAAGATAGTGCTGGCCAGCGACTTGCACGCCGGCTACCACAACCGGCACCGCGAGATCGCCCGCTGGGTGGATATGATAAACGCAGAGCAGCCCGACCTGGTGTTGTTGGGCGGCGACCTGGTGGACCACAGCCTTCGGGCGGTGACGGCCGACCACGATGCCAGCCGGCTTAAAAAGCT
>JAEETP010000048.1 GCA_016290415.1 Bacteroidales bacterium | reverse complement strand
TGAGGCTAAGGTCAACGACGCCCGCGCAGAGGCTATCGCAAAGAAGAAAGCAGAAGAGGCTGAAGCTGCCCGCAAGGCTGCAGAAGAGGCTAAGGCTGCTGCAGAAGCAGAGGCTGCCGAAGAGGCTCCCGCTGCCGAGGAAGCTCCCGCAGAGGCGTAAGTCGCAATGCGTATTCTCAAATCGTATGGCACAGAAGGCGGCGTGATTGTCAGCGCCCCCGAAGTTGACATCGAAGAGAGAGCAAACGAACCGGTGTTCATCAGTTTTGATGGACTGCCGGTTCCTTTTTTTATAGAAGAAGTATCCCCGCGCGGCGGGGCCAAATACTTTGTCAAGCTGGAGGACATCGACTCCCTGGAAGCAGCAGAGGAGCTTGTGGGCAAGGATGCAGACTTTGAAGAAGACGGTGAAGATTATGCCGACGAGATAATTGGCTACACCCTCTGCAATCAGGACGGCACTCCGGTGGGCAAAATCACCGCCTACGAAGACATCCCCGGCAACCCCTGCCTTGAGATTGAGGGCGGCACACTGATTCCCTGCCCCGACGAGCTGATCGTCAAGGTGGACAACCGCAACAGAAAAATCTGGCTTGAAATAGCCGACGGCCTTCTCTAAGCCTTCTCTACCTTGGACTTATAGGCGGTCCGGGCCAATCCGCGAGAAATATTGTTCAGGCGCTTCGCAAGGATCTTGCGGCGGATGGGCGCTGCCTTGTCGGTGAAAAGCACGCCGTCCAGATGGTCCAGCTCGTGCTGGATCATACGGGAGGCAAAATCATCGAAGGTCTCTTCTTTCTCTTCTAGATTCTCGTCGTAGTAGCGCACTGTGATGACCTTGGGGCGCTTGATGTCTGCATCCACGCTGGGGATGGAGAGGCAGCCCTCGGAATACTCCGACTGCTGTTCGCTGGCAAATACCACCACGGGATTTATCATCTTGCGCACGAAGCCCTTCAGCTCGGGATAATTCTCTACCAGTTCGTTGCCGTCCACAATCAGAATCCGCTCAGAAATGCCCACCTGCGGCGCTGCCAGGCCGCAGCCGTCGGCAGTGTGCATAGTCTCGTGCATATCCTCAAAGAACTTCTGCATCTGCTCTTTGGTGACTTTTGTAAGATCGACTTCGGCAGCCTTTTCGCGCAAAACGGGCGAGCCGTAGAGATAAATGGGTAGTATCATTGCAAACTGTTTATTCTTTTACTGCGTCCGGACGGTCCAGGTAGCTCTGAAGGATAATGGCGGCGCTGATCTTGTCCACCGACGCCTTGTCGCGGCGGTCGCTCTTCTTCATACCACCGTCTATCATTGCGCGGTGCGCCAGCACCGACGTGAAGCGCTCGTCTTCAAGCGAAACCGGGATATCCGGGAACTTTTTCTTGAGCAGATTCAAAAAGGCGTCGACGTCGCGGGCGGCTTCGCTGGGGGCCCCGTTAAGGTTCATAGGGTAGCCCACCACAAAGCGGATAATGGTCTCATTCTGCGCATATTTTTGAAGATAATCTATTATATTTGCAGAATGGACGGTGTCCAGAGCAGACGCAAAAACCATAGTCGGGTCGCTTGCTGCAAGCCCGGTGCGTTTACGTCCGAAATCGATACCTATGATTCTGTTCATCGGCCGCAAATTTAGTCATTATGCCAAAAAATAGAAAAACTTATATACTGATAGCGCTGGTGGCGGTGGCGACCTATCTCCTGATAGATTTCACCCCTCTGCGCCGCACAATACGCGGCTACCCCACCCGTGCCACCCGCGAAGCGGCGCTGGAAAACCGGCTCAAGATAGATTCCCTGGAGCGCCTGGTGCAGCTCTGGGCTTTCCAGGTGGGCAACATCCAGCGTGTGATGAGCGGCCGCGAGGCTATGGACCTGGACAGCATCGCCGCCCTGCAGAGCGCCACCGGCGAGACCGATATGTACGCCACAATGTATGCGAAGCAGGATTCCATCCTGCGCGGAATCGTGGAAAAGGAGACCGCGCTTGACCTGAGCCAGGCCGACTCCCACGGCACCCTGCTGGAGGGACTGGACTTCTTTACCCCGCTCAAGGGTATGGTCACCGAGCCCTACAACCTGGCCATCAACCATCCGTACATTGACATCGCCGCAGACGAGAACGCCACGGTATACAGCATACTGGACGGCACCGTGGTGAGCGCAGGCTATAACGAAGACACCGGCTACGTGATGATAATCCAGCACGGCAACGACCTGGTGTCCATCTACAAACATAACGACCGCCTGCTGAAGCAGGCCGGAGACAAGGTCAAGACCGGCACCCCCATAGCCATTGTGGGTAACACCGGCCGCCTGGCCACCGGAGTGCAGCTCCACCTGGAGCTGTGGCACGCCGGAGAGGCCATCGACCCTGCAAAATATATCAGCTTCTGATATGCAGCAAGACGGAAAAATCCATATTGCAGTGCTTGGCTCCACCGGCAGCATAGGCTGCCAGACCCTGGACGTGGTGAGCCAGCACCCCGACCTTTTCCAGATAGAACTTCTCACGGCAAACAGCAATAGCGCCCTGCTCATTCAGCAGGCCCGGACTTTCAACCCCGGCAGCGTGGTGATTTGCAACGAGCACAAATATCAGGAGGTGTTCGACGCCCTGGACGGCGAGGACATCAAAGTCTTTGCCGGGATGGACTCGGTGTGCGACATTGTGCGTGAGAGCACCATAGACATTGTGATGGCCGCCATAGTGGGCTTTGCGGGGCTGCGCAGCGCCGTGGCCGCGATAGAGGCGGGCAAGACGGTGGCCCTGGCCAACAAAGAGACCCTGGTGGCCGCCGGTGCAATTGTTATGGACCTGGCCAAGAAACACGGCACCCGCATTGTGCCGGTGGACAGCGAACACTCCGCCATATTCCAGTGCCTGCAGGGCAGCCGCTACCGCGACGCCGAGAAGCTGCTGCTGACCTGCTCCGGAGGGCCTTTCCTGCACAAGACCAAAGAAGAAATAGCCCTGATGACCCCGCAGGAGGCGCTCAAGCACCCCCGGTGGAATATGGGCGCCAAGGTCACCATAGACTCCGCCAGCCTTATGAACAAGGGGCTGGAGATGATAGAGGCGCGGTGGCTGTTCGATATGCCGGCAGAGCGCATAGAGGTGGTGATCCACCCCGAATCGATAATCCACTCTGCAGTGCAGTACCAGGACGGCGCCGTGATTGCCCAGCTTAGCGTACCCGATATGCGCATCCCCATACAATACGCCCTCAGCTGCCCCTCCAGGCTTCAGCTGAATGCGCAGCGCATAAGTTTTGCCCAGTTGGGCAAGCTCACTTTCGAGGCGCCAGACACCGACCGGTTCCCCTGTCTGGCAATCGCCCGCAGGGCGCTGGACAAGGGAGGCAACGCCGCCTGCGCAATGAATGCCGCAAACGAGGTGGCGGTGGCCGCATTTTTGCAAGGTAAAATACCGTTTTCTGCCATTCCGGACGTCATTACTTCCACTATGTTCCGCACCCCGTTCATAGAGAAGCCCACCCTGGACGAGATATTCTCTACCCACAGTCAGGCAATGGCGCTGGCACGGGAAACAACTAACATTTAAAACATTCCAGATGGTTATTTTTGTAAAAATCATACAAGTCATATTTGCCCTTTCTGTCCTGGTGCTGATTCACGAGCTGGGCCACTACACCTTTGCCAAGCTTTTCAAGACCCGGGTAGAGCAGTTCTATATGTTCTTCAACCCCAAGTTCTCGCTGTTCCGCTGCAAGAAGTTCGGGGGCAAGCTGCACACCAAGTTCTTCGCCAAGAACGAAGAGCCGCTGCCGCCAGACTATGACCTCAGCACCCTGGCAGACGACGACTGGCGCAAATATCCCGACCAGACCGAATACGGCATCGGCTGGGTTCCCCTGGGCGGCTACTGCGCCATTGCAGGTATGATAGACGAGACCAAGGACTCCAAATCGCTGAGCAAAGAGCCCCAGCCGTGGGAGCTCCGCACCAAACCGGCCTGGCAGCGCTTTCTGATAATGTTCGGCGGCGTGCTGTTCAACTTTATCCTGGCCATAATCCTTTATGCGGCGGTGCTGCATCACTGGGGCGAGGAATACCTGCGCAACGAAGACGCCACCTGGGGCATCGCCGTAAACGACCTCTCCTATGAGATGGGTTTCCGCAACGGCGACAAGATTCTCTCTATTGACGGCCGCGAAATAGAAGACTTTTCACAGATACAGATAGAGCTGGTGCACTCCCGCGCCAGCGAGGTCAAGGTGCTGCGCGGCACCGACACCGTGAACATCAGCATAGACGACAGCTACATCTCCCGGATGCTCAATTCGCCCGGAATGTTTGGCCTGGCCTATCCTTTTGTGGTGCAGGGCTTTATGGAAGGCTCCATAAACCAGGGCGCCGATTTGCAGCCGGGCGACAAGGTGGTGGCCGTGGACGGCGAAGAGATGTTCCTGGTACAGGACATCCAGGCCGCCCTGCTGCAGCACCGCGGCGACTCTGTGCTGCTGGATCTGGACCGCGCGGGCAGCCGTGCCCAGGCGGCGCTGCAGGTGGACACCGCCGGCAAAATCCAGGTGATGCTGGACGGCGACCTGACCCACTTCTTCAACATCACCCGCAACAAATACAAATTCTTCCCCGCCATCCCCGCCGGCATCCGCAAGGCCTGCAACTATATCGGCAGCTACGTCAAGGACCTGGGGCTGATATTCTCGCCCAAGACCAAAGCCTACAAGTCGGTGGGCAGCTTTATCACCATAGGCCGCATATTCCCCGGCACCTGGGACTGGCAGCGCGTCTGGTCGCTGACGGCAATGCTCTCCATTATGCTGGCCGTGCTAAACATCATCCCCATCCCGGGACTGGACGGCGGCCACATACTCTTTATCCTGGTAGAAATACTCACCGGCCGCAAGCCCAGCGACAAGTTCCTGGAGGTGGCGCAGACCATAGGTATGATACTGCTGCTGGCACTTATGGTGCTGGCCTTTGGCAACGACATAAGAAGCTTATTCAAATAACGATATATGAAAAACACATCCATAACACTGGCGCTCAGCCTTGCTCTGGCATTGTTTGCCGGCTGCAAAAACAGCAGCGAACAGATACTCCCCACCATAAGCGGCAAGGCCGGCGAGGTGGCGGTGGTATGCTCTAAGGTCGAATGGGAAAGCGAGCCGGGCAGCACCCTGCGCACCCTGCTCAGCGACGAGGTCCCCTACCTGCCGCAGGTAGAGCCTATGTACGACCTGTTCAACGTGCCCCAGCAGGCATTCAACAAGGTCTTCAAGGTGCACCGCAACATAATTGTGATAGACACCGACAAGAAATACGAAAAGGGCTCTTTCACCACTTTCAGCGACGTGTGGGCCACTCCGCAGATTGTCATCGGCATCCAGGCGCCCGACGCTGCCGCTGCCGCAAAAATCATTGCTGACAAGGGCGAGAAGATATTGTCTTTGCTTGAAAACAAAGAGCGCAGCCGCATAATAAGCAACATCACCTCCTTTGAAAACCCCGAAATCGGTCAGCAGGTGAAATCGATTATCGGCGGCAGCCCCATCTTCCCCAAGGGCTATACGATTAAAAAGGCCACCGGCAATTTTGTGTGGGTATCCTACGAGACCACCTACACCAACCAGAGCGTGCTGCTTTGGAAATATCCCTACACCGGAGAGGCCGACCTCACTCCCGAGGCTCTTGCGGCCAAACGCAACGAGATCACCAAAGAGAACATCCCCTGCACAATGGAGAACAGTTATATGATTCTCAATCCCGACATCTTCCCCGGAAGCAGGAGTTTTAACTTCAACAACCGCAACATTGTGGAGCTCCGCGGCCTGTGGGAGGCATACAACGACTTTATGGGCGGGCCTTTCCTCTCCCACTCTTTCTTGAGCGAAGACGGCAGCGAAATCATCACTATGGATGCTTTTGTATATGCTCCAAAATACGACAAACGCAATTATTTGAGACAAGTAGAGGCTATTCTCTACAGTTTTAAGTAAATTAAATTTGGTTATATCCAATTTTTACATACCTTTGCACTCCCAATTTTGGGAGACTCTCGGTGGGTTCGTCTATCGGTAGGACACAAGATTTTCATTCTTGGAAGAGGAGTTCGATTCTCCTACCCACTACCAAATAATAAAATATTAAAGTAATGGCAAATCACGCATCAGCAGACAAGCGTTTCCGTCAGAGTGAGAAACGCAGATTGCATAACAAGTATTATGCACGCACCACAAGGAATGCCATCAAGGCAATCCGCAACACCACAGACAAGGCAGCCGCAGAGCAGATGGCTCCCAAGGTATTCGCTATGATTGACAAACTTGCAAAAACCAACGTCATTCATAAAAACAAAGCAGCGAATTTGAAAAGCGGTATAGCTCTTCACATCAACAAAATGGCATAAATTGAGATTTTTGTCTCCACCTTATAAAACAAACTCCTCAAATTTGGGGAGTTTGTTTTTTTATATGCATTATGAAAGGGAATAGCATCAAAGATTGGAGACAAGAAGAGAGGCCGCGAGAGAAGATGCTCGAGCGTGGAGCCTCTGCGATGACAAACGCCGAACTGCTGGCAATACTGCTTCGCACCGGCACGGACGACAAAAGTGCCCTGGACCTGGCCAGGGAATTGCTTCAAGGTGCGGGGGACTCCCTGCACGAACTGTCAACCCGCTCTCTGGACAGTCTGATGGCGGTCCGGGGAATCGGCAGCGCCAAGGCCGTAACACTTATGGCGGCATTTGAGGCGGGGCGGCGGAGCCTGATTGCCGGCAAGGACACCGACAGGATAATCTACGACGCCCACAGCGCGCTGGAGGTCATCACCCCGCTGGTCGGCCACCTGGACCACGAAGAGTGCTGGGTACTTTTCCTGAACCAGGCCAACCGCCTTATAGCCAAGGAGCGCCTGAGCACCGGCGGCGTCACATCCACCGCTTTTGACGTGAAAATGGTGGTGAAGCGGGCCGTGGAAAAGCTGGCCAGCGGCATCATCCTGATTCACAACCACCCGGGCGGCAATCCTGCCCCCAGCCGGTCTGACAAGCGCCGCACGGCAGAGCTGCGCAGGGCGGCGGAAGTGCTGGACATAGCACTCCTGGACCACATAATTGTGGGCGGCGACAAATTCTACAGTTTTAAATCTGCTTGCGCAGACGTGCGATAGGGATTTTGAGCTGCTCGCGGTACTTGGCCACGGTGCGGCGGGCCACATTATAGCCCTTGGCAGACAGCAGATCCACCAGCTGCTCGTCTGTCATAGGCTTGTGCTTGTCCTCTGAATCTATGCTTTCTGTGAGGATGGCCTTGATTTCGCGGGTGGAGGCCTCCTCTCCCGACTTGGTCACAAGGCCTTCTGAGAAGAAGTACTTCAGAGGATAGATGCCGAAGTGTGTCTGGACGTACTTGCAGTTCACCACCCTGGAGATTGTGGAAATGTCCAGGCCGGTGCTGTCGGCAATGTTCTTGAGCACCATCGGCTTCAGCTTGGTCTCGTCGCCGTCTATGAAATAGTCGTATTGGAAGGCCACAATGGCATTCATAGTGTTCTGGAGGGTCTTCTGGCGCTGCTTGATGGCCTCTACAAACCATTTTGCAGAATTGAGCTTGGACTTGACAAACGATATGGCCTCCTTTTCCTGACGGGAGCTCTGGCTTGCGGCCTGCATCAGCAGCTCCGCATAGTTCTTGTTGACCCTGAGCTCGGGGATGTTGAAGCGGGGCATCGTGATCACCGGCACGCCGTCTTTGAGCTCCAGTATGAAGTCGGGGACAATCTGCTGTGCCTGATCGGAATAGGTGTCGTCTATCTGGCCGCCCGGCTTTGGATTCAAGCGGACTATCTCGTCTATTGCGCTCTTTAGCTGCTCTTCTGTGATGTTCAGCTTCTGGGATATCTTGCTGTAGTGCTTCTTGGCCAGGGCGTCAAAGCACTCCTCCACTATACGGCGGGCGTTTGCCTGGCTCTCTGTGGGGTTGTCCACATCCAGCTGGAGCAGCAGGCATTCCTGCAGGTCCCTGGCGGCGATACCCACCGGCTCGAAGCCCTGTATCACCTTCAGGATTCCTTCCAGCTCCTCTTCGTTGGTCTCTATTCCAAGTTTGAAAAGGATGTCGTCGCTTAGGCTCTCAAGGTCGCGGCGCAGGTAGCCGTCCTCTTCAAGCATACCTATCATAAAGCGGGCGATCTGCATACTGCGCTCGTCCAGCTGGCAGTAGCCCAACTGGTTTTCCAGGCTCTGCTGCAGGCTTTCTTTCACCGAGAAGGTATTGTACTGGGGCTTCTCGTCCTTGCCCTGATTGTTTACATAGAGCTTGTACGAGGGGGTCGGGTCGCTGTTGCCGTATTCAGACAGGGAGACGTTCTTGGGGGAGTCATCTTCGGGATCCTTCTCTTCGTCCACAGCCTCGTCCAGCACAGGATTCTCTTCCAGTTCCTGCTGCACGCGGCGCTCCAGCTCCAGTGTCGGCAGCTCCAGAAGCTTGATGGTCTGAATCTGGAGCGGCGACAGACGCTGGGTCTGCCTCAATTCCTGTGAAAGTCCCTGCTTGGCCATAGCTACATTGTGGTAGGATAGTTAATCCGCTCCCTTACAATAAAACCGGAGGGATAAGAGCCTTTTATGGAATTCAAGAACTTGCGGGCGTCCTCTTTGGTGCGGAAATCACCCACGGTGACCTTGAAATAAGGATTTTCGTAGTCGCGGTATACGCTCACGCCGGGGTGCTGCGCCTTGAAACCGGCGGCAACCTTTTCTGACATCACACGCGCATTCTGCTTGTTGTCAAAGAAGATGCGGATGCGATAGCCGCTCTGGCGGCGGCTGGCGTTGCGGGAAATATGCGTGGACATAGCCTTCTGCACCGCCTGCGTCTGGTCTATCACCAGCTTGCCGGGGCGGACAGCCGTAGTGTCCTGCGCGTTGGACGCGAAGGAGAACACCACGAGCGCCAGTATCACTATTATTGCCTTTTTCATTTTTCAAACATTTTTACAAGAGTGGCTACCGGCACGTTCGCGTCCCGGAAACGCTTGGAAAAGATACCCGCCTTTAGGGTGCAGTCGTAGGTCACGGTGTAGCCCTTTTCGGCATATTCCTCTATGGACATAGAGGCCAGGGTGATGGCCGACAGCGGGTTGTCAAAGCCCACCAGCAGCGGCACTGTGACCTTCTCGCTGGTGCGGCGGTGAAGCGTGGGATTGGGGTCGCCCTTCTCGCCGCCAAGCTCTATCGTGGCCACCCTCTTTCCGTTTTTATTGAAGACCTCTGCAAACAGCTTTGAGATGGAGATATCCTGGCAGGAAGCGTTGTCGGCATCCAGCGTGAGGCTGGTGCCCAGCTTCAGCTGTTTCTGGGCAAGCGACAGGCCGTCTAGGCTCTCTATGGACCAGTCGTTGACATTTATCTGCTCCTGTATGGGTTTGCAGGAAGCCAGCGCCATTGCCACCAGTATAATTGCTAAAAATCTCTTCATCTCAAGGCAAAGATAATAAATAAAACTAACTTAGCGGTGTAATTTTTGAGAGCAGATGAACAATAACTATACCATTGCGCCCAGAGTACTGATAGAGACCTACGGCTGCCAGATGAACGTCAATGACAGCGAGGTTGTGCTGGCGATTCTTTCAAAAAGCGGATATGTACTTTGCAAGGAAGTTTCCCTTGCCGATCTGGTGCTGATAAACACCTGTGCCATACGCGACAATGCAGAGCAGCGCATCCTGGGCCGGCTGGACTTTTTCCGTCTGGAAAAGAAGAAACATCCCAGCCTGGTGGTGGGAGTTATCGGCTGTATGGCAGAACGGCTCAAAGAGAAGCTGCTGGAGCATCCGGCGGTGGATCTGGTGGCCGGCCCCGACGCCTACCGCGACCTGCCGCGCCTGCTGGAGAGCATCCGCGCCACCGGCAGCAAGCAAATCAACACCCTGCTCAGCCACGAAGAGACCTACGGCGATATTTCGCCGGTGCGTATGGATGCAGGCGGCGTGAGCGCCTACATCTCCATAATGCGCGGCTGCAACAACGTCTGCTCTTACTGCGTGGTGCCCTACACCCGCGGCGCCGAACGCAGCCGGGACTGCGAAAGCATCCTTAGGGAGGCTCGCGAAGTGATTGACGCCGGCTACAAAGAGATAATCCTGCTGGGACAGAATGTGGATTCATACAAGTTCGGCGACGTCTCCTTCGCCAAACTGCTGGAGATGGTGGCCCGGCTCTCGCCTTCGGTGCGCGTACGCTTTGCCACTTCGCATCCCAAGGATATGAAAGACGAGGTGCTGCTCACAATGGCCGCCTACCCCAACATCTGCAAGCATATCCACCTGCCGGTCCAGTCGGGAAGCAACGCAATGCTGGAGAAAATGCGCCGCCGCCACACCCGCGAGTGGTATCTGGAGCGGGTGGCCCGCATCCGCGAGATAATGCCCGACTGCGCCATCACCACAGATGTCATCACCGGTTTCTGCGGCGAGACGGAAGCCGATTTCGAGGATACGCTGGATCTTTTCCGCCAGGTGAAATTTGACGCGGCTTTTATGTTCCAGTACTCCGAACGCCCCGGCACACTGGCCCAGCGCCACTACCCCGACGACGTTCCGCCAGAGGTCAAGACAGCCCGTCTGGAACAGGTCATCGCCCTGCAGGGTGAGCTCTCCCTGGAGAGCAACCGCCGCGACGTGGGCAAGACCTTTGAGGTTCTGGTAGAAGGTTTTTCCAAAAAGTCCGCATCAGATCTGATGGGCCGCACCAGCCAGAACAAGGCGTGCGTATTCCCCGCCGCCGGCCATAAAACCGGCGAATACGTCACAGTCCGCGTGAAAGACTGCACCCCCGCCACCCTGCTGTGCGAGGTTGTGGAATAAGCCATTTTGAACTTTCTTGATTACGCATATGAAAAGATTATTGTCTGCGATACTGGCCGTTGCGCTTATGGCGGTTGCCGGCTGCAAAGGCTATGACGACACAGAGCTGCGCGATTTGGTGGGTGACTATGAGAGCCGAATATCTGACCTCGAGACCCGCGTCAGCGTGCTGGAAAGCACTTCAAGGGACCTCAGCGCCTATCAGAGCCTGCTGCAAAAGCTGGGCAACGGCAAAACGGTGACCGGATACTCCGAGGCCGACGGGGTCATCACGCTGGTGTTCAGCGACAACTCTTCAGTGGAGTTCAACCAGAAGGGAGAAAAGGGCGACCCGGGCGAGCCCGGCAATCCCGGTGATCCCGGCGCCCCCGGCGAGAACGGCGTAACGCCCCGGTTCCGCATCAACGAAGAGTCTTTGAACTGGGAAGTGTCGTATGACGAAGGCAACAACTGGACTGCGGTGGGCAGCGCCCTTGACCGCAGCCTGATAAGCGACATTGAAATTGACAATGACGAATACACCATAACCATTATCCTGGCCGACGGAACTCCTCTCGTGATTCCTTGCAATGACTGCGGCGAGCCCGGTTCAAGGCTTCGTATGCCCCGGTTTTTCCGCGACAATATGGTGCTTCAGCAAAAGACCGATGCGAATATCTGGGGGTGGGCCGAAGCCGGCTCTACAGTGAAAGTATCCGTCTCCTGGAGTCCTTACCGTTACAAGACCGTTGCCGGGCAGGACGGCTTCTGGATATTGTCCGTAACCACACCGATGGCTTCCTTCACACCCCAATGGGTTGAGATTTCATGCGGAGGCGATTCCCTGCTCATTGAGAACATCCTCATAGGCGAAGTGTGGCTTTGCAGCGGTCAGTCCAATATGGATATGCCAATGGCCGGATGGTCAGGCCAGCCTGTGGAAAACAGCGAAGAAGATATGCTGGAGGCCCGCCATTATCCCGGCCTGAGGATGCTTATGATACAGAAAGAGACCGCAACTTCTCCCAAAGAAGACGCCCGCGGCGAGTGGTGGACCACCCAGGGGAATGAAATCTCAAAGTTCAGCGCCCTTGCATATTACTTCGGGCGGGAGCTCTCCCGGCAGATGAACGTGCCCGTAGGTCTGATTGTCCCGTGCTGGAGCGGTTCCAGGATAGAGTGCTGGATGGGCAAGGAGGCTCTTATGAAAGTCGGCCTTTCCGAGGAATACATTGACCTGGATATCCAGAACAATCATCAATGGACGCCGGCGGCCACCTGCACCGTTATGTACAACGCAATGATATACCCTCTGAGACACTACACCATAAACGGCTTCATCTGGTACCAGGGCTGCTCAAATGTGAATCTGGTCTCTTCGCAGGACTATGCACAGTATCAAGCGGCAATGGTATCTCAGTGGCGTGCCGGTTTCAACCGGGGCAACATACCCTTCTACTATGTCCAGATTGCTCCATTTGCCTATGCCGGCAGTCTCGACTCATATTTTGCACCGCGCCTGCGCGACAGGCAGAAGGCTGCCGCTTCGCTGGTCGCCAACTCCGCTATGGTGGCCACTTGCGACCTGACGTACGAGTTTGAGCGCACCATAATCCATCCCCGCAGAAAGGCAGAAGTGGGCCAGCGGCTGGCCAATCTGGCCCTGGAGCACTGGTACAAATTTGATGTTCACGGCAGTGACTCTCCCGACGTCAAGAACGTCCAGCAGCAAGGCGCCGCCGCCACGATAGTGATGACCAACTGCGAAGACGGCATCCATACAACTGACGGGGCGGATCTTCAGTCAGTTGTTGGCTTTGAAGTGGCGGGATCCGACAAAGTCTGGCACCCGGCACACATCACCTCTGCCAGCGGCAACGCCCTCACTGTCACCTCCGACCAGGTGCCCGACGTGAAGTACGTACGTTACCTCTGGCACGACTTCCAAATCGGCTACCTCTGGAACAGCTACGGCCTGCCCCTGCTGCCGTTCACCACAGAGTAAGGCTTTACTTATTTTATTTGTCTTTTCAGGCCAATATGGTTAACTTAGTATTTCGAAAGCCATTCGGATCTAATCCTAAACAATAATACTATGAAAAAACTCTTTTCATTTGTAATGATTGCCGCACTGGCAGTCATAGTGGGCGGCTGTCAGAAATATGACGACAGCGAGCTGCGCAAAGAGATTGACGGTCTCAAGACACGCCTTGCGGCGGTGGAGGCCCTCAACAATTACAAAGACCTGCTGCAGAAGCTGGACAATGGCAAGACTGTGACAGGCGTATCCGAGAGCAATGGCGTGTTCACGCTTACGTTTGATGATAATTCTTCCATTACCTTCAACCAGAAAGGCGAGCCCGGCGCACCCGGCGAGAGCATTACCGGTCCTGAAGGCCAGCCCGGTGTCACACCTAAGTTCAGAATCAATGAAGAAACCACTTCTTGGGAAGTTTCCTACGACGAAGGCAAAACCTGGACTGATGCCGGCAGCGCAATGGACCGCAGCCTGGTTTCAGATGTCGTAGTTGACAATGACAAAGAAACACTAACCATCACTCTTGCAGATGGTTCTACAATAGTAGTTCCTTTTGGCAGCGGTATGGAAGCTGTAGATCTAGGACTCCGCGTAAGGTGGGCCTCTCGTAACCTTGGGGCAAAAGCACCTTATCAATATGGCGATTACTATTCTTGGGGAGAGATTTACCCAAAAGCGGAAGGCAAGTATATAACTGACTACTATAAATGGTATGATAAAGATACCCAGAAATATACCAAGTATGTTGTATACGAGCGATATGGCATTGTGGACAACAAGGAAGAGCTTGAGCCTGAGGATGATGCAGCACATATGCTGCTTGGTGGGACTTGGAGAATCCCCTCAATTGCACAAATGAGGGAATTAACCAACACCATGAAAAATAGCAATTACAAGTGGACATGGAAAACGGTAGGTGGACAACACGGTGTTGAAATCACCTATTTAAAGAATGGCAACAGCATCTTCCTGCCGGCTGCCGGAAGCACTGTAAATCCTGACTTAACTGTTGGAAAATATGTGT
>JAEETP010000047.1 GCA_016290415.1 Bacteroidales bacterium | reverse complement strand
CAAGTACCAGCACCTTGGTGTCAGGCCTGAGCAGGTTCTTGAAATAATTGAAATTATGTATAGTGGCGCTACGGCTGATCTCAAGCTCGGCCTGTGGAAGTCTCATTGTGTTTTATAGCTAAATAAAGGTTACGCGAGTAGGTGAAAAAGCCCACCGACTGCCCTATCCCCAGAACCCAGTCATGGCGGATGATGGCGTAGGCAACGATGACTGCGGAACCCACCAGACTAATGATCCAGAACCCTGCCGGCAGCAGGCTTTCGCCCCTCTTTCGGGAATAAAAATACTGATAGATGAATCTGAAGGTGAATATTATCTGGCCGACGCAGCCAAAAACAATAAGCCAGGCAGGGATGCCTTCGTTAAGGAGCAGCCGGTCCACGGCGCCCTCCTTGAACACCATAAAGCATATCCCGGCAATGGGGAGCGCCGCCAGAACGGCCAGCAGGGGAGAGCGGAGCGTCTTGTTCATAGCGTCCCATACCCCCTTTGCGTGCAGGTTCCAGATATAGATGTAATAGCTGATGACCTGACCCAGCATTATGGCAAAATCTTGCCGCAGCCAGCCGTAAATAAAGAACAGCGTGGAGGCTATCAGACTCAGCATCCAGTAGATGGTGGGGGAGGTGGCCTGCCTGGCTTTCTCCGAGATTATCCACTGGACAATCATCCGGGCCGAGAAGAGGCCCTGGGCCAGAATACCGAGAGTGTATATCAGCCAATTGCTGTTCATAACAATAGGCGAATATACTGCAAAAAAAAGAATCGGTCAAACGCGTTGACCGATTCTTATTTCTTGTATAGGTTAATGTCCAAAATTATTTGGCAGCCTCTACAGATGCTTTACGGAAGTCCTTCATAAGCTTGCTGATGTTGAGAGCGGCTTTGCGAGCGCGGGTACCTGCAGCTTTGTTGCCTTTCTCTACCTGAGCGGCAGCGTTCTTCTGGAAGAGTTCGATTTCAGCATTGATCTGTTCAACGAGTTTTTTCATGATAATGGTTAGTTATTTGGTTAGTAATTAGCTGTTTGTTGATATTTTTTGTGAAGTTATGGCAATTTTTAGAAAAAACAAAACTTTTTTATAAAAAATCGGGTTTTACTATGTAAGTGCCATATTTTTCGTTGGAATCCTCTTCGCTCTTGAACATCATCAACTTGTCTTTATGGACTTTGCGGCTGGCCGAAGTCTTATGCTTGGGGATATCGGGGAAGGATCCGTGCACTATGTCGTAGAGGCAGGCTGCAATATTCATTTCGGAGGCGTCAAAGTCGTGGTACAGGTCGTCGGGAATAGTGACGTCCGGAATCATACCGTCGTCGGGAATGTTCTCGCCCAGTCCGTTGGCATTGTAGAAGCAAATGGGCAGGAACACATATTTGAGTTTCTTGAAGTTGCCCTTGTCGTACTGCGCATAAGAAGCATTGTCTCCGGGGTAATAGAACACATACATTCCATTGGGTTTGCCGTATGTGGTGTCACCCACGTGTTTTACATTTGCCAGCGGCTTGAGGCCGTTCAGGGACATTTCGCTGGCAGAGGCACTGCCGCGGCCTGTGATGAAATAGAGTTTGTTGAATTCGGGGGAATCGGCGGGGCACTCTACTTTCTGCTCTTTGTCCTCAGATTTGAGTTTGTCGTTGTGAGTGCGCTTTACATACACTTCACCGTTTGCGCTCTTGGGGGCCAGATAGCTGACCAGCTTGTCACTGGCGCGGGAGTCGCCGCCGCCGTTGTAGCGCAAATCCAGAATCAGGGTCTTGACGTTGTTGGCCTTGAAGTATGCCATTGCCTCGGTGATGTCGTCCATCATAGATTTGCCGTTGGCGTCATCGTCGGCCTTGAATGCCAGGTAGTGGAAATAGCCTACCGGTTGGGTAAGGCCGGGATAGTCTTCTGATGTGAATATCTTTTTGATGAGGCCGGGACGGGTGTTCAGCGTTTCGGCGGCCAGCATAGATTTTGAGATAGTCTCTCCAGAAGGGGTTTTGAATTCGAATACGTGGTATTCAGTAGTGCTGGGATAATTGACGATTTTGTCAAATTCCTGCAGGTGGGCATTAGAAGAGAGATAATAACCCTGAACAGATTTGCCATCCAGGTTGGTCAGCACGCAGCCGCGTGTCACGCCGGCCTTGTCAAAGGGGGAGTTGGGGTATACGTAGCGGACAACGATGTTATAATCATCTTCAAAGTAATCGGTCAAATCCATCCACGGCTGTCCCAGACTTGCCCCGAAGGTGCCGGACTGGATACCGCTCTCTTCTGCGATATATTCCTGGCCGTCCATCATCCAGCTCCAGTAGTCGCCGTAGGGGTGCTGTGCATCTCCGGTCCAGAGCAGCTTGTCAAAGTATTTGTAGATATCTGTCTTGTAGTCGGGCTGCAGATCGGGGACACTGCGGTACCAGTAGTAATAGGTCTTCATTATGTCGTCCCGGAGGAATTTCTGGGCCGTCATCAGCGCCTTGTTCTCGGGCTTGGTCGCAGGGTCTGTTTCGCCGCTGGGAGTAGGAGTCGGGTTGGGCTCTTTATCGCACGATAATACAACAGCGGCAGCCATTGCCGCCATCAGGAATGTTCTGAATAATTTCTTCATAATCTATTCTTTCTCTTTTGCTACTATATAGACATCCTCTCCGTCCTCCATAAAATAGTAGTTCTCTCGGGCGAACATCTCCAGGGTGTCTTTGTTTGAAGTGAGTTGTTTTATTCTTTCGTCGGTGTTCTTAATGGCCTGTCTGTAATACAGTTCCTGCTTCCTTTGCTTTCGCAGCGTGGACATACTCTGCAGCAACTGGTGCAGGCTGGTACGGCTGTTGAAGAGTATCAGCAACACAAAGACCAGCGTGGCCACGGCATACTTGTTAATCAACAACCGTGCCCAGCGGCTGCGGGCCTTAAGTGCGGCGATTTTCTCTTTTAACGTGCTGAATATCGACATAAGCACAAAATTATTAAATTTGAATCGAAAATAGCAAGTTATGAAGCATTATTTGCCCGATTGGCCTCAGAGCCTGATTTTGGTTTTGGTTTTTTTCCTGGCCAGTGTGTTGGGTGCCATACCCGCAGTACTGGGAGTTGAACTGACATCCGTGACATATGCTCTGTCAATGGGACTGACACTTTTATGGGCATATTCCATACACCTTCGCAACAAGAAGCGCGGTTTTGTGTATGTTCCGGTGAATGAACCCCGCAGGGGCGCCTTTTCCAGTATGGTGCCGGTGTTCCTGCTGGTGATAATAGCCACACCTATGCTGGGTGCGCTGCTGGAACCCATTACCAGCCTGATTCCTATGTCTGAATGGCTCCAGTCTCTTTTCGAAAAGATGCTGGATACCAGCCGCCCGGTGGATCTGGTGATTTCTACGGTGATCCTTGCGCCGCTGTGCGAAGAGCTGCTGTGCCGCGGAATCATTTGCCGCGGGCTGCTGGCACGTGGCAAGCCCTGGTTTGCCATCATCTTCTCTGCCTTTATTTTCGCGTTGCTCCACGGCAACCTTCAGCAGGGAATAGCCGCTTTCGGCCTGGGTATCTTTATGGGCTGGGTATACTACAAGACCCACTGTCTGTGGTGCACCATCGCCATCCACTTTACCAACAACGCGTTGTCGGTGCTGATGTCCTTCCTGTTCCCGGACCTGCCCGTCACTGCAACTTATGCAAACCTGATGCCTCACGGCCAGTATATCGCCTTGCTTGCTGCAAGCGCCGTGCTGCTGGCTGCGATAATCTATATCCTATACAGAAATTACAAAGATGACCAAAGCATTATATCCTTTAAGGTTCGCCCCGCTTCAAGTGGAGAAGCGCTGGGGCGGGAACGCGCTGAAGAATAAACTGGGCAAGAAAGCCGCTCCCAGTCAGGAAGAGTCCGGAGTAAATCTGGAGAGCATAGGCGAGTCCTTTGAGCTCTATGAGTTTGGGGAAGACTACAGCTCTATGATCACCAACGGCTTTCTGGCCGGCAACGACCTGTATTCCATACTGGAAACATACCTTGGCGACCTGGTGGGAGACAATATCTACGAGTTTTTCGGAAACCAGTTCCCGCTGCTGGTTAAATACCTGAACGTGGAGGGGCGTCTCTCGGTGCAGGTCCATCCCACAGACGAGGTGGCGGCAGAGCGCTATGACTGTCTGGGCAAGAACGAATTCTGGTATGTGGTGGACGCCAAGCCCGACGCCAAGATATATATGGGCCTGAATCGCGACAGTTCGGCAGAGGAATTTTATGCAAAATGCAAGGACGAAACTGTCCCCGAACTGATGAACGTCTATCATCCGAAACCGGGCGACTGCTTCTATATCAAGGCCGGCACGGTTCACGCTGCAGAAGGCGGTATTGTGATTGCGGAGATCCAGGAGAACAGCGACGCCACGCTGCGCCTGTATGACTGGGGGTTTGAAAACAACCCCGCCACCCGCCGCGCCATCCACCTGGACGAAGCAATCGACTGCATAGACTACGAGAAATACAAGGCCGCCGAGCTGTTCCGCCCGGCCTCTATGGCCCGCGGCACTGTGTGTGACTGCAAGTGGTTCACAATCAATATCATTCCTCTTAAAGAGCGTTATGAAGCCGACCCGGAGAACTTCAACAGCTTCGTTCTGTATATGTGCACCTCGGGTGCCGCAACGCTGGAGTGGGAGGGCGGCAAAGAACAGATTGCGGCCGGCGATACCATTTTGATTCCCGCGGCTATGGGTGCCTACAGCTTCACTCCAAAGGCAGAAGGCACCTCCCTTATGGAGACCTTCATTCGCAAGATAGAAGAAGACAAAGACGAATATCTGGAAAAATAACCGTTATGGCAGATTCCACCAGACTTGATAAATACCTGTGGTCCATCAGGGTATTCAAGACACGCAGCGACGCCACCGATGCCTGCCGTGGCGGCAAGATTCTGGTAAACGGCCAGGATGCCAAGCCTTCGCGCGAGGTCAAGGCGGGCGACATCATCCTGGCCCGCAAAGGCCCGGTGCAGTATAAATACCGGGTGCTGCAGCCCATAGACCGCCGTCAGGGTGCCGCCCTGGTGAGCCAGTATGCAGAGAATCTGACGCCCGAGAGCGAGCTGGCAAAACTCCACGCTCCCCACGAGTCGTTCTTTGTGACGCGCGACCGCGGTGCCGGAAGGCCCACAAAAAAAGAGCGCCGTCAGATGGACACTCTTTATTCTGCTTTGGAAGATGAATTCTCTTCTGAAGATTTTGACTGATCCTGTTCCGGCTGGGGCGGGGCTTTGCGGTTGAATTTGGTCATAGCCCTGTCGGGCCCTTCCAGTACAAAGCATTTGATGGCCTCGGTTGCCGCAGTGAGAACCTGGGGAAGGATACGTTTCTCTTCCAGCATCAGCTCGCTAAGCACAAAATCTATCTGGCCGCCGGGGGCAAATCCGTTTCCGATGCCCAGTCTCAGACGGGCGTACTGGTTTGATATCAGGTGATAGTCAATGCTCTTGAGGCCGTTGTGGCCGCCGTCGCTGCCGCTTTTGCGCAGGCGCATAGTGCCGAACGGCAGGGCCAGGTCATCTACCACAACCAGCAGATTCTCGGGGGCAATGTTGTATTTGTGGACCCAATAGGCTACCGCCTTGCCGCTTAGGTTCATATAGGTGGAGGGCTTCAGCAGGTGAAGGGTGTTGCCCTTGAGCTTCATCTCCGCCAAATCTCCATAGCGTTGGGTAGAAAAAACAACATTGGATGCCGCAGCAAGGGCATCCAATGTCATAAATCCCATATTGTGCCTGGTCAGAGCATACTCGGGGCCGATGTTTCCAAGACCTGCGATGAGGTATGTCTGAGCCATTGCAACGGTTTATTATAGCACTACTCCTGAGCAGCCTCGGAAGACTCGCCCTCTGTAGCTGCAGCAGCTGCGTTGCGGGTAGACAGGCAAGATACGATGATGGTAGCCTTGGGGTTGACAATAGAAATCTTGTCAAACTTGAGGTCACCGGCAGTGATGCGCTTGCCAATTGCGAGAGGAGTTACGTCTACAGTGAGATCATCGGGCAGGTCGTTGATAAGACCGCAGATTTTCAGTTTGCGACGGCTCACCTGGAGCTTACCGCCGGCGCGAACGCCTGCAGAGTTACCGGTGATGATCACGGGAACCTCTACTACAACGGGTTTCTTATCGCTAACGGCCAGGAAGTCTGCGTGCAGAGCCCTGTCGTTTACGGGATGATACTGAACAGCGTGAAGGAGGGCGGTGTGCTTGGTACCGTCAATGTCCAGATCCACGATGTGGCAGTAAGGAGTGTCAGTGAGAGTTTTGAGAGCCTTCTCTTCAACTGCGAAAGCGGTGTTCTCTACGCCATTGCCATAAACTACGCAAGGGACTTTGCCTGCAGCGCGCACTTCGCGCACGTCAGCTTTGCGGCCAAAAGATCTTTTGGAACCGGAGAGTGTAAGATGTTTCATTAGTGTTTGATTTAAAATGTGTTACTCAGTTTGCGGCCTAAGGACGCAAACCCCATTGCACCAAAATGCCCGGGGCATTTTTTAACGGGACGGCAAAGATATAAAAAATATTTTATTCTACGACTACTACTTTCTGATTCCAAGCAAGTTGCTTGTAATAGTCGTTGAGGTTGACATACCTCGAATCGGGAATGTAACAGCTAAGGCCGCTGTAACGCTCTATCTTTAGCCCGAGGAATTCGTTTGTGGTAGCTTTGTAGGGAACCGTCTTCTCCAGCTGGGTGCAGAACCGGTTATATTGATCTTCTGTTGCAAACTGCCTGAAATAGTCCGCCAGGTCAAAGTTGTAGTCGTAATGACTGTTGTAGAAATAGCGCTGGACTTTCATTCTTTCCACACTTTCCATCTGGCTGCGGCGGGTGGCGGCTATTTCTGCGCATATATCCGACAGGGCATCCAGCTCGCTGCACTTGATAAGGGCTATGGTGCCCGACTGCAGGGATCCTGTGCCGGCCTGGTAAAAGTCGTAATATTGCTGGCAGAGGAATCTGTAGCCCGCCTCGTTGGGGCTCTTGAATACCTTTTCGGTGATGTTGTTGTATACGAATCCGTACGCCAGAATCTCGGTGGGCGACGCCATAATCCAGTCGCAGCAGTCGCGCAGCTCGTAGGCCACCTCCACTGCCGACATCAGGCAGCAGTCCAGCAGCATAACATTCCAGTGATACTTGCCTGTGACGCGGGCAAAATCTATTATATCCAGCTCGTCTCCTGTGGGTTTGTCGCGCCCGATGGACTCTATGCTATTCAGTTTCGAAAGAGAACTGATGCCGGAATCCTCGGGCCCCTTGCGCATCTGAGACAGAGAGAAAGACTTGTCTGTAGGCGACGAGAAATAGCCTATCGGCAGCCACGCGGTGCCGTGAGACGAAAACAGAAGGCTCCTGTATGTGGGAGAGCAGTAGTCTTCTGCGATCTCCAGAACCTCAGCAAAAGAGGCAGGGTCGCAAGCGTTGAAATCGGAGTCGAAAGAGGCCACAATCTCGCTGACCATATTGCCGGAATTGTTCTTGTAATACCTTGTAAGGGTCGCATCTGCACGCTTTGTGGCAGTGTTGTAGTCAATGCCCTGGTAGAACACCAGCAGCACGTCGTCAGAAGATTGCTTTGCCGGGACATATCCGTCCAGCAAATCCGTGACGTTTCCTTGGGCAAAATTGTGAATGACCTGATCTGTGGCGGCTATATACACCAGGAACAGATGCTTCTGCTTCTCTGTTTCGTGCGGGTTGCAGCAGCAGGTAAGCAGAATAAGTACCGTGGCCAGAAGTATATGCAGCGCTCTTTTCATTGTGTGCAAAATTACAAAATATTGTCTTTCAAGCAATATTTGTGCCCGCCGCACATACTGTCAATAATGGCGGCGGCCTCTGGCGTGAAGCTGGCAGAAGAGAAGAACTGCCACTCTCCGGGCCTTCTGGGAGTATCCCTGTAGACCTTGACGGCCTGGCGGGCCACAGCCGGAGCGGGGTTCACCACCTTGGCGCGTCCGTCGCAGATTCTCTCTATTTCCTCTGCCAGAAAAGGGTAGTGGGTGCATCCCAGCACTATGTGGTCGGCACCAGCTTCCAGCATCGGGTCAATATAGTCGTGAAGCAGTTTTATGGTTTCACTGTCGTGGATTCTGCCGCTTTCCACCGCCTCTACCAGGCCGTAGCCGACCTGCTCTATCACCTTGATATTGCCCTGCCCCGCAGTGTAGTGCTCCAGAGTCTTGTGGTAGAGCTCTCCGGTAAAGGTCACCGCCGTGGCCAGCACCCCCACCACGCCGGTGCGGGTGTTCAGTATGGCGGGCTTTATGGCGGGTTCCATCCCAACGAACGGGATGTCAAATGTCTCGCGCAGATGGCTGATGGCGGCTGCGGTGGCGGTGTTGCAGGCCACCACAATCATATCGGCCCCCTGATCAATAAGGAAACGGGAGACTTCGGCGGCGCGTTCGCGCAGGAAATCCTTGCTCTTGAGGCCGTACGGGCAGTATTTGCTGTCGGCAAAATAGAGATAGTCCCGCTTGCCGCGCTGTGCAATCAGTTCTTTAAGGACCGTGAGTCCGCCCAATCCCGAGTCATATACGCCTGTCATAGCTTCAATCTGGCTGATATAGAATATGTGTTTGCCGCCGACAGCCAGGCGGCACCGATGTCAAAGATAGCGCTTTGGAAGAATAATCCAGCGGAAAAGTATGTAGGAAGTGCCGTCTCTTTGGTGCAGATGTGGGCACCGAAGCGTGCAGAAATCATCTTGTTATATTCGTAACCGGCCCCCACGCTTGCCAGGAATGCGCCTGTGGACGGCATTGCTCCGGCATCGGCGGCCATCAGCACGCCGTGTTTGCCGCTTATGGAGATCGCCCCGGACAGGCCCGCCTTGTAGGTTGTGGGCAGGGGATAGGCTCCGTAGCCGTAGTCCAGCGCAGCGCCTATATTCTCTGCGGCTATACCTGCCCTGAAGGAGTCGCTGATCATATAAATCACTCCCACGTCGGCGGCAAATCCCTTGGCAGGATTGGCCTCGGTGAGTGACGACCGTATCATTTTGCCCTCTGCGTGAATATTCAGCCGCCCCAGCGGATTGTAGCTGAGAATCAGGCCGGCGCACATCTCGCCGGGCTGGAACGTCCCCTTGGGCTGGCCGTTGTCGCTGTAGAGATTCATCTCTCCCATATTGTTGGAGGTGTACTCCAGCCCTATTGTGAGGCTCTCCACAATCCTGACGCGGGCCTCGATGTTGGTCAGGTTATACCCGATTCCGTCTGTCTGCCACAAAGTCTTTCCTATTCCGGCCTCGAACAGCGTCTCTTTGATTGGCAGCAGCGATGCATCAGCTACGTGCGCCCCGCCCAGAGCCTGCTGGCCGGCATCCATACGGATGGTCACGAAAGGCACCGCCTGCGCCATAACCTGCAGCGCAGACATCAGTGCAATGACTATTGTGACAAGGCGGCGCATCATAATTTAACTATTTTTCTGGTCAAAGTTTCACCGGAGGTGACGGTGGTGACAAGATATGCTCCGGCGGCATGGCCCGAAAGATCTATCACAGCCGCTTCAAACGGCGATATCGTGAGCGTTTGGTTGTAAATCTCGCTGCCGGCGGGGTTCAGGATGGTTACCTGCACAGTCTCCACGGCGCCGACCCTCAGGTACAGCTTGCCGTCGGTGACGGGGTTGGGGAAGAGCTCCACGGCCAGGGACTGGTCCCGCACCAGCACCTTGAATGTGCAGGATACGGATTCTCCCCGATAGTCTGCGGCTGTTACCGATACGGTGGCATAGCCGTACTGCTGGGGAACAAGACGCAACTCGCCGTCATTTACCAGAGTCTTGAGCACACTGGGATTGTCGGTCTGAACAGAATAGAAAAGCGTCTCTGAATCAGAGTCGGAGAAATACCGGTCAAGCGGCAATGTCCCGGCCTGGCCGCCGGCGATAATCATATCCTCTATGTGCTGATCCTGCTGCGGGGCGTGATTTGCAAGCACGGTGTAAGGAACTGTGAGCGAGGCCTCATTGCCGTCGGGGTCACGGGCGGCCAAGGTAAAGGAATAATTGCCCGGATCGGAGGCTGTGCCCTTTATGGTGACGGTCACCGTCTCGCCTTTCTGGCTCATAGACACCACATTCCGGTTAGAGGACACAAGAGTTGTCGTGACCTGGTCGCCAAAGGGGTCTTTTACCGTGAAATCAAGCGAGAGGGTCTCGTGTGAATGGATAATCAAATTATCGATTTCTCTAGACGGCTCTATCGTGGGCGCAAGATTGCTGTTTGTTGTAAGAGAAGAAGTCTCGGTGGTGGCGGTGCGGTTGCCGTATTCGTCGTAGAGGCAGAAAGCTATGTAGTATCGGGTGTCATATTCCAGGCTTCCGGTGGTCACGCCAAAGGGACTCTGGCCGCACTCGCTGCGGATGGGGCAGTCTATAAAGTCAATCCCGTCTGTCGAACTAAAAGGCTCTGTGCTGTAATAGATTCTGGCGCCGGACACCCAGCTGTTTCCGCTGCCGGTTGCTGTGGCGGATATCACGGCGTCTATGTTTGCTCCGCGCACGGTGGTTGTAACGGCGGATATTTCAAACTGAGCGCTGCCCGAATTGCCTGAGATGGCATCTCCGGCATTTATCAGGCCTATCCCGGGGTATTTATGGGTATTGTATTCCGATATGTCGGTGGTGTGACGCAGGATTATATCCAGGAGATTGTCGCGTGTGAAGCCTTCGCCGCCGAGGTTGGAAATAATTAGTGCAGCAACCCCGGATACGTGTGGTGCCGCCATAGAGGAGCCGCTGAACCAGATGTAGTCGTTGTCTATCATCGTGCTCAGAATCTCAAAGTCGTCGTCCCCGCCCGGCGCGGCTATGTTGACCCAGTTGCCGTAATTGGAATATGTCGCCAGCCTGAAGTCGGCCCCCAGGGCGCTTACGGCCAGCACTTCTTCATAGCAGGCGGGGTAAACCTTGCTGCCGCTGTGCTCGTTGCCGGCGGCAAATATCACCAGCCCTCCTTTCATCGGGCCGGTCTGGTTGCCCTGCCGGTCGCAGCCGGCGTATTTGTTGAAATAATCTATCACCGACTTTGTGCTGGAGGGCAGATAGTCGGTATCGTCGTAGTCCCAGCTGTTCTGGCAGATCACGGCGCCGTGGTCGGCCGCCCACTTGATGGCCTGAATGTCGTCGCCGCTGTCGTCAGAGTCCTGCTTGAATATCTGGCAGCTCATCAGCTTCACGCCCGGGACCCCGGCCGCAGCGTCGCCGCCCGCAATGCCGCACACTCCAATGCCGTTGTTGTTCACTGCGGCGATGGTGCCCGCCACGTGGGTGCCGTGCTCTTCGGGAGTGACTCTGTAGTTGTCGTTCAAGAAGTTATAGCCATATACCCGGTCGCCGGTCTGCTCCGGATTGCGCCACATATTGTCCGCAAGGTCTTCGTGCCTGAAGTCGATGCCGCCGTCCACCACGGCCACCACTACGTCGCCGCGGCCGCTGATGCCCTCTTGCCAGATGGGCAGCACATTCACGTCACAGCCCTGACGGATGTTGCCGCTGCCGCCTTTGTTTATATAATGCCACTGGTCGGGCAGCATCGGGTCGTCGAAAGGATATTCTCCGGTGTTGCGTTTTTGAGCGGCGTGCTTCCAGGAGGCATTGCTCCAGGCGCGCCGTTTGATTTTGGGGCGGTATTCCACGCTGCAGACGCCCTTAATCTCCCTGAGGCCGCTGCCCGCCCTGGTGAGCGGAATCTCCTGGTCAAACTCTATGTCGAACCAGCGGTGCAGGCCCTCTTCCCGGCTGCGGGCTTCAAACTCACCGGCGTCGGGAAAAGTGCGCCTGACGGAGGTTATTTTCAGGCCCGGATTGCCGCTCGCAAAGGCTTCCGGGTCGGATTCCAGCCTGGCAGCCATCTCTTCGCTCACGAATATGCGCATCCTGCCGCTTTGCAGCGACGATACTTTTACTGTTACACCGCCGTCGGTGATCACAGTCTCTTCTTCGGAGAGTGTGTCCAGCTGATGGGTAGAGCAGGAGACTGCCGCAAGCAGCCCCGCCGCCAACACTATATGTTTCCAAAGGCGCATAATCTTTCAAAGATACAAAAAAAGCCAAATGGAACTTAAGTCCATCTGGCTTTTTCGTCTTATTCGGGCGGGAGATTACCGCTGCGTCATACGCTCATAGTCTTCCTGTGAAGTAACAATGAGTTTCTCATACTCGCGCTGGCCTGTGCCGGCGGGGATAAGATGACCGCAGATGACATTCTCCTTGAGGCCTTCGAGGGTGTCGATGCGGCCGCGGATGGCGGCGTCGCCCAATACCTTGGTGGTCTCCTGGAAGGATGCGGCACTCATAAAGCTGCTGGTACGCAGTGCGGCGCGGGTGATACCCTGCAGCACCTGGTTTGCAGTAGCGGGCCTTGCGTCGCGGGCCTCAACCAGTTTCTTGTCCTGGCGGCGGAGAATAGAATTCTCATCGCGGAGGGCGCGTACGGTTACAATCTGACCCGGCCTCATTTCGGTGGAATCGCCTGCGTCGGTAACGACCTTCTTGTCGTAGATGTTGTCGTTCTCGTCAATGAATTCCCACTTGTCCACCAGCTGTTCGGTGAGGAACTTGGTGTCGCCGGGATCCACAATCTGAACCTTGCGCATCATCTGACGCACGATTACCTCGAAGTGCTTGTCGTTGATCTTCACACCCTGCATACGGTATACGCTCTGTACCTCGTTCACGATGTACTCCTGAACCCTTACGGGACCGAGTATCGAGAGGATGTCGCTGGGGGAGATGGCTCCGTCTGACAGCGGCATGCCGGCGCGGACGTAGTCGTTTTCCTGTACCATAATCTGCTTGGACAGAGGCACGCTGTAGCTCTTCCTCTCGCCGCTGCGTGAGGTGACGATGATCTCTCGGTTACCCCTGCGGGCTTTACCCATAGTGACCTCACCGTTGATTTCAGAAACAATGGCGGGGTTGGAAGGGTTGCGGGCCTCGAACAGCTCGGTGACGCGCGGCAGACCGCCGGTGATATCGCCGGCCTTGCCTGTAGCACGCGGAATCTTGAAGATGATGTCGCCGACAGCGACTTTCTGGCCGTTCTCAACGTTGATGTGGGCGCCCACAGGCAGGTTGAACTGCACGAGGTCGTTGCCATTTTCTTCAAGGATGCGGACGGTAGAGGTAACGTTCTTGTCGCGGCTCTCGATGATAACCTTCTCGCGGTGGATAGAGTATTCATCGGCAGCCTCTTCGCGGTAAGTAACGCCGTCAATGAGGTTCTCGTATTTTACGGTACCTGCTACCTCACAGATTGCCAGTGCGTTGTAAGCATCCCAGTTGCAGATCAGGTCACCCTTCTTGACCTCGTCGCCGGGGTTGAAGAACAGCTCTGTGCCGTAAGGGATGTCGTACTGTGACAGGGTGATGCCTGTGGTGGAATCCTTGATGGTCATCTCGGCGGTGCGACCCACAACGATAGTGTGGTTGCCCTTTTCGTCTACCTTGGTGATGGTACGCAGCTCCTCGAACTCGAGGCGGCCGTCGTACTTGGCCTTGATTTCACTGTCGGACACCACGTTGGAGGCAGTACCACCGACGTGGAACGTACGCAGGGTCAGCTGGGTACCGGGCTCGCCGATACTCTGTGCTGCAATCACGCCCACAACCTCGCCCTTCTCTACCATACGGCCGGTGGCCAGGTTGCGGCCATAACACTTGGCGCACACACCCTTGCGGCTCTCGCAAGTGAGCACGGAACGGATTTCCACCTGCTCGATGGGGAGCTTCTCTATCTGATCTACAATGGCCTCTGTGATCTGCTCGCCTGCCTCAAGGATAAGCTCGCCGGTGAGAGGGTTGTAGATGTTGTGCACGGAGGTACGGCCCAGGATCCTCTGACCCAGGGTCTCCACGATTTCGTCCTTGTTCTTG
>JAEETP010000141.1 GCA_016290415.1 Bacteroidales bacterium | reverse complement strand
TCCAGGCAGTCATTGCCGATGCAGGGAGCGGGATTGCCCAGATCAAAGCCGCCCACCGTCCGGGCGGAGCCGGCGGGGCTGTGGTGGGCAAGGATATGGCGGCGAAGGGCATTCTGGCCGTCGGCCGCATCGGAGCCGTTCCAGAATATGGTGGCCACCAGCGGCGTGCGGGCCTCCTCGCCGGGCATCAGATAGAAGTTGGCCTTCTCCAGACCGGCAAACATCCTGTATTCCAGGCTGGTGACGCCGGTAAGGCGGGCATTCCAGCGGCCTGTCCAGCCGATGGCCATAACCACGCCGGCATCGCAGCCGCGGGAAACCACGTTGAAATAAGGCAGCGCATCTCCGGTGGAAGAGAGCCCCTTCTGTGGAGTGAACTCCAGCAAAACTCCGGCACGCAGATCCTTTTCCATAGGGGTGAAATCGTCTATGGTGCCGTTGCAGCCGGTGGTCCAGCGGGCAGTGAAGCCGTTGGAAGAGGTCTCGCTCACCTTATAGTCGGCCACGCGCACCACTGCAATCTTGGAGGTATTGTAGCGGGAGAGATTCTTGAACTTCAGGCTCCACTCCACCGCCTTGGTGCTGGCAAAGCCCTTCACATCGCAGGTCACGCGCAGCACCCCGGTGGGGTCGGTCCAGCTCACTGAATAGGCCACCACGCCTTTGGGAGCGGAGAGTTTCTTCTTGGAAAAGCGCCAGTCGGTGATGAACTTGCCGCTGGAAATCTCTTCGTAGGCAAATGAGAAAGGCGGCACCTTGCCCTGGGCGAAATAGGTGTTTATCCATTTGTCAGGATTCTCTATCCCGGTGCGGGTCACCACACTCTGCGCCAGCGCGTTCCCGCCTAAAAGCAGGAGGGCGCAAACAACCATCACTTTCAATATCTTTCTCATTCCTTCACGTATTTAATAAGTACAGAATCGGGTGCCTCTTCGCTGGAGAGCACAAAACCGTTCATCATATCGCCGCCGTACATCTCGCGTTCTACGCCAGTGTTGCAGTTGGTCACAATGTAGGTGCCGTTGGGGCTGAGCGCCTGCAGGTTAACAGTATAGCTGTCCCTGGGACAGTCGGGGCGGCGGAAACCCACCACAAAGCCGCTGCCGGTGGCGGGGTCGTGCATCTGATATGCCACCCAGATATTGCCTGCGAACACATTTCCAAGGCCGCTGAGCGGATAATAATCTTTGGTAAAGTATTTCTGGATGCTCTTGTACTCGTCGTATACGCGCTTCATTTCGCGGGCATCCTGACTGCCATCCAGCAGGGCAAAGTTCATAACGGTGGAACTGCCGTAGCCAGAGCGGGAGTTGTAGAAATCGGTCTGATACAGGCCGGTGCAGCTGAGCGGCAGGAACATATTTATGCCGTAGGTCTGGCACTGATAGCCCAGCGGCTCGCCGTAGTGGTAGTCGGTGCGCCAGAGCGGAGTGGCGCGCGAAACGGTCTCCAGGTCCAGGCGACGGCCGCCCGAAGCGCAGTTGTCTATCTGCAGCCTGGGGAAGCGTTTCAGCAGATAATCCCAGTACTTGTAAAGACCCTCGATATATTTCATCTCGGTGATGCCGCGGCGGCCTTTTTCATCTGCCGCAGCCCAGAACTCTGCCAGGGCTCCGGTGTTGAAATCCTGGCGATAGTGGTCTATGCCGTTGATTTCCATAAAATCGCCGATATACTTGCACAGCCAGTCCACCGCCTTGGCGTCGGCCAGATTAAAGGCATAATAACGGTCTTCCTGCGGATTTGAAAGCATAAACTCGGGGTGGTTCTCGGCAAAATTGGTCCCCTTCATAACCCTCTCGGGCTCGAACCAAACCATAAACTCCGAACCGAAACTGTGCATCAGGTTGGACATATTCACAAAGCCGTCGGGAAAACGCTCGCTGTCGCACTCCCAGTTGCCGACATTGTACCACCCGAAATTGCCGTCAAAGTGATTGCCCTCTGGCGTGGTATACCAGCCGGCATCCAGCCAGAACACGTCGGGCATTATGTCAAACTGCCTGTAGCGGCGCACAATGGCGCGGGCCAGGTCTTCTGTGAGGCAGGTATATTCGTTGCACGGAGCGGGGTCGCCCCAGTCAAAGCCGCCCAGCAGCGGGGTCCAGGGCTTGCCGTCCACCTTGCGGCTGTGGTGCGCGATCACAAAACGCCTGAAGGCGTTGTGGCCCGCCATCTCTCCCTTGCCCTTCCAGAACATTACGGAGGACATAGGTGTGCGGACGCTCTCCCCTTTTTTCAGGTAGAAATCGGCATTTTTGAGCCCTGCCTCTATGCGGCACTGCCCCTTTTCGCCTTGGAAAGATGCCTTCCAGTCGCCCGTCCAGCCAATGGAAAATACTGCTCCGCAATCGGCGCCGACGGCGGTTATATTGAAGAACGGCATCGAAACATAGTCGGAAGAGCGGCCGCGGATGGTCTCCAGCTCCACGCTCTGCCCCTCGCCCAGTGGCTCCTCTATAATGGAGAAATCGTCTACCTCGGCGTCGCTGCCTTTGCAACGGCGCATAGCATAGCCGGTGGCACCTTTTTCCTTAAGGATAAAATCTGCAGAGCGGACATTGCCAATGCGGCCGCTGTTGCCGCTGCCGGCATTTTCGAAGCGCAGCACCCATTCGGCCGCGCCGGAGTCTGAAAAGCCGGTCACGGTGGCTGTCACCTTGAGGCCGCTCTTGCGGTCGCGGTACACTATGTCATAGCTCACAGCGCCCGGCTGCGGTGCGGAAAGCTTGTTTTTTGAATACTCCCAGCCCTTGATGAATTTCTCGCTGGGGACGCCGTCCAGGGTAAA
>JAEETP010000140.1 GCA_016290415.1 Bacteroidales bacterium | reverse complement strand
ATCATATCCAGCGGGTCGGGCGAGTTGCCCAGGCTCTTGGACATCTTGCGGCCCAGTTTGTCGCGGACGATACCGGTAAGGAACACATTGTGGAACGGAACGTCGTGCATAAATTCGTTGCCCGCCATAATCATTCTGGCAACCCAGAAGAAGAGGATATCGGGGCCGGTCACCAGGTCACTGGTGGGATAGTAATATGCCAGGTCGGCGTTGGGTTTGCTGTCGGGATGGCCGGCGCGGTTGGTATCAAACACGCTTATGGGCCATAGCCAGCTGCTGAACCAGGTGTCCAGCACATCGGCATCCTGAATAAGCTCTTCAGCCTTGACAGAAGGATTCTTGGCACGGGCTTTCGCCAAAGCCTCCTGGGCATTGGGAGCAACCACAAAGCTGCCGTCAGGCAGATAGTATGCGGGAATCCGCTGTCCCCACCAGAGCTGACGGGAGATGCACCAGTCGCGGACATTCTCCATCCAGTGGCGGTAGGTGTTGCGGTATTTGTCGGGAATCAGTTTGACCTTGCCGCTCTCTACGCTTTCAAGGGCGTCTTTTGCCAGGGCGTCCATTTTCAGGAACCACTGGGTGGACAGGCGCGGCTCAATCACGGCATTGGTACGCTCCGAGTAGCCTATAGGAGAAGTGTAATCTTCTGTCTTGACCAGATTACCCGCCTCTTCAAGCATCTTCTCTATCGTCTTGCGGGCATCAAAACGGTCCTCTCCAACCAGAATCTGGGCTTTCTCGTTCAGACGGCCGTGGTCGTCTATGATATCCAGCACCTCCAGGTTGTGGCGCAGGCCAATCTCGTAGTCATTGACATCGTGGGCCGGGGTCACCTTGAGGCAGCCGGTACCAAAGTCCATCTCTACATAATCATCTTCAATGACGGGGATTTCTTTGTTGATAAGGGGAATCAGCACTTTCTTGCCGTGCAGCCATTTGTGACGCTCATCGGCGGGATTAACGCAGATGGCGGCGTCAGCCATAATGGTCTCGGGGCGAGTTGTGGCAATCACCAGAAACTTGTCTGTGGGTTTGCCGTTGCCGTCGCTGATGAAATATCTCAGATGATAGAATTTGCTCTGGGTGTCGCGGTGGATTACCTCCTCGTCGCTCACTGCGGTCAGCCCCACGGGGTCCCAGTTTACCATACGGGCGCCGCGGTAGATGTAACCCTTGTCGTAAAAATAGCAGAAGGTGTTTATTACAGCTTCGCTGAGCTCGGGATCCATAGTGAATTTGGTGCGGTCCCAGTCGCAGCTTGCGCCAAGTTTGCGCAGCTGCTTGAGGATGATGCCGCCGTGCTCTTCTTTCCACTCCCAGGCATATTTCAGAAACTCTTCGCGGGAAATATCCTCTTTGCTGATGCCCATATCGCGCAGCTTGGCTACCACCTTGTTTTCTGTTGCTATGGAGGCGTGGTCGGTGCCGGGCACCCAGCAGGCGTTCTTGCCGTCCATACGTGCCTTGCGCACCAGCACATCGTTTATTGTATTGTTCAGCACGTGGCCCATATGCAGTATGCCCGTCACATTTGGCGGGGGAATAACTATGGTGTAGGGTTCGCGTGAATCGGGTTCAGAATGGAAAAACTTATGGTCCAGCCAGTAGGCATACCACTTGTCTTCTACGTTCGTAGGATTGTATTTCGCTTCAAGCTCCATTGTAATAATGCTATAATCTCGCAAATTTAATCAATTCATCATAAACTTTATGCACCGGAAAGCCCATTACATTATAAAAAGATCCTTCGATTCCAGTGCAGGCAGCATATCCCAGCCACTCCTGGATACCATAGGCACCAGCCTTGTCGTATGGCTTGCAGGTATCCACATAATACTCAATCTCTTCTTCTGTCATTTCACGGAAAGAAACCAGCGTGGTGTCGGACACTGTTTCTTCGTGATTGCGGTCGCGCACGGTCACGGCAGTGATGACTTCGTGGGTGCGGCCGGAAAGACGGCGCAGCATATCCACAGCCTCTTCCCTGCTGTGCGGCTTGCCCATTATATAGCTGTCCAGCAGCACCATAGTGTCTGAGGTGATGAGTATCTCATCATCTTCCAACGGGCGGTGGAAGCAGCGCGACTTGCCTTCTGACATATGGGCAGGAACTTCGCAGTGAGGCATATCATCGGGAAAAACTTCCTCGAAGTCGATGCCGGTATCCACTGTAAAGTCAACATCCAACCCTGCAAGCAGTTGCCTGCGACGGGGCGAATTGCTGGCCAAAATCACTTTCTTGCCGTGTAAATCCATAAGGCTGCGAATTTACTTATTTTGATTAACTTTGTCAAAATATGCTGTATAACTCTATGAAAAAGACACTCTTCGCCGTTTGCGCCATCTTGGTAGCGCTGCTTGCCTCCTGCACCAAAGGCGGCACCACAGTTTCTGTAAAGGATTTCGGAGCCATCCCCGACGATGGCCTTAACGATGCCGATGCCCTGCGCAAGGCGGCCGAATACTGCCGCGAGCACGCCGGCACCACGCTGGTTTTCCCGGCCGGCGTATATGATTTCTCCGACCCCGAAGCAGCCAGGATAGAGCACGAGGCGATAGACGGCACCTACGGCTTTGGCCTTCAGGTGCAGCGCTACCTGTTTATCCCCACAAAGCCCTATGTCACCGGCCTGGACTTTACCGGGGCAAAAGATCTCACAATAGAGGCCTACGGCGCCAAGCTTATGGTAGAGGGATGGATGGAACTGCTGGCCTTTATCCGTTGCAAGAATGTCACCGTGAAGGGCCTTCAGATAGACTACAAACGCCACAACAACATAGAGGCGGTGAGCACCGCAATCAACGGCGAC
>JAEETP010000139.1 GCA_016290415.1 Bacteroidales bacterium | reverse complement strand
TGTCGAAAGGGGATAACATCTTGAGTAGTTTTATCATGTTTTCCATTGGCGCCGGTATCCTTGCGCTTCTGATTGCTGCCATGCTGAGCAGCTCTATCATGAGGGCGGAAGCCGGTAACGCACTGATGCAGGAAATTTCCGGACACATCCACGAGGGCGCCATGGCTTTCCTGTACCGTGAATACAAAGCGCTGGCTGTATTCATCCTGGTTGTTGCAATTCTTATTGGCATTTTCCTGAAACCCATGACCGCAGTCTGCTTCGTTGCAGGCGCCATCTTCTCCATTCTTGCCGGGTACTGCGGCATGAATGTAGCCACCAAAGCAAACGTACGCACCACGGCGGCTGCTGAACACGGCATGCCCCAGGCGCTGCAGATTGCGTTCTCCGGCGGTTCCGTAATGGGCCTGGGCGTTGTCGGCCTGGGTATCACCGGCGTAGCGCTGGCCTTTGCACTGTTTGGCGAGAACGGAGCAAACATGGACATCGTAACCGGTTTCGGTCTGGGCGCAAGCTCCATCGCGCTGTTCGCCCGTGTAGGCGGCGGTATTTACACCAAAGCGGCTGACGTAGGCGCCGACCTGGTAGGTAAGGTTGAAGCCGGTATTCCGGAAGACGATCCCCGTAACCCCGCTACCATCGCAGATAACGTAGGCGATAACGTAGGCGACGTTGCCGGTATGGGCGCCGACCTGTTTGAATCCTATGTAGGCGCAATTATCTCTGCCCTGACTCTTGGCGCTGTTGCGTTCAAAGGCGGCGAAGGCGTTCAGTATCCGTTCCTGCTGGCTCTTGCCGGTATCGTTTCTTCCATCATCGGTATCCTGTATGTCCGTCACAGCAAATCCACCAACCCCCAGGGCGCGCTGAACACCGGCACCTACATCGCCGGTATCCTGACTATCGGTGCAGCTGCTTATCTGTCCAACTCCCTGTTTGGCAATATGAACGCTTTCTGGGCGATTGCTGCCGGCCAGGTTGTAGGCCTGCTAATCGGTAAGATTACCGAAGTTTACACCTCTGCTGATTACAGTTCTGTTAAGAGAATCGCTGACCAGGCAGAAACCGGTCACGCAACCGTAATCATCGCAGGTCTGGCAGTTGGTATGTATTCCACCTTCCTGCCTATCGTATTCATCTGCATCGCAGTATTCATTGCGTTCTTCGTAATGGGCGGCATGGCCAATCCGGCGTTGGGCATTTACGGTATTGCCCTGTCCGCAGTCGGCATGCTGGCCACCACCGGTATTACCGTAGCGGTTGACGCTTACGGTCCTATCTCCGATAACGCAGGCGGCATTGCGGAAATGGCAGAACTGCCAGCAAGCGTTCGTGAAATCACCGATACCCTGGACTCCGTCGGCAACACCACTGCTGCTATCGGCAAAGGTTTTGCCATCGGTTCTGCAGCGCTGACTGCACTGGCTCTGTTCTCCGCGTACTCTCAGGTTGTGAAGCTGAAAGCCATTGACCTGCTGGATCCGGTTGTTCTGATTGGCGTATTCATCGGCGCCACCCTGCCGTTCGTATTTGGCGCTATGACCATGGAATCCGTAGGTGAAGCTGCTAACGAAATGGTAGTGGAAGTCCGCCGTCAGTTCCATGAGATTCCCGGCCTGCTGGAAGGCAAGGCCCGCGGCGACTATCGCCGTTGCGTAGATATCTCTACTGCTGCTGCACTGAATAAAATGATTGCCCCCGGCGTCATCGCTATTGCGTTCCCGATCCTGGTTGGCATGCTGTTAGGGCCTGCCGCTCTGGGCGGAATGATTGGCGGTGCGCTGGCTGCCGGCGTACTGCTGGCTATCATGATGGCCAATGCGGGCGGCGCATGGGATAACGCGAAGAAGTACATTGAATCCGGCGTACACGGCGGCAAAGGTTCCGACCCGCACAAAGCGGCGGTTACCGGTGACACCGTAGGCGATCCTTTCAAAGATACTTCCGGACCGGCTATGAACATCCTGCTGAAGTTGATGACCATCGTTTCCCTGGTATTTGCTCCGGTGCTGGCTGCTCACGGCGGCATCCTGCTGGGAATGTTTAAATAATATGAATAAAATTTAAAAGGACTGCTTTGGCAGTCCTTTTTTTTATGCCTGAAAGTAGGGTTGGTATGATATAATGGAATTGAAAACCATGAATTTGTATGCGCATAAATTTCAATTTACATTTGCGGAGGCAGCCATGACCAGAATCATTCCCAAAGAAGCAGGCGCATTTTTCCTGCAGGGAAGCAGGGATGCAGGTGTATTGCTGGTTCATGGTTATACCGGCGCTCCGGCTGAGATGCGCATGTTAGGGAACTATCTGCAGGCAAAGGGCGGTTATACGGTGCTGGGCGTTTGTCTGGCGGGGCACTGCGCAACGGTAGAAGCGCTTGAGCAGACCACCTGGCAAGACTGGTATAAAGCCGTGGAAGACGGAGTGAAAAAATTGCACCAACACTGCCGCCACATCTATATAGCAGGGCAGTCCATGGGCGGCCTGCTAGCCATCAAAGCTGCCTCAGGGTTTCCTCTGACGGATTATTCGGAAGGATTGCTTATCAAAGGAAACAGGGAAGATCCGGCAGAAAAACGTGCAAAGACCTGTTCTGTGGAAAAACTGATACTGCTGGCAACGCCAGTGTTTTTACAGGACTGGCGTGTTCCTTTTGTAAAACTTTTGCGTTATTTTATTCCGCGTCTGTACACAGGTCAGCACAGTTACAACGTGCCGGAAGAATATATGCAAGGCTACACGGAGATGCCGACGAAGCCGGTGCCAAGCCTTCTGGAACTGATAGAGCTTTGTAAAAAAGAATATCTGGG
>JAEETP010000046.1 GCA_016290415.1 Bacteroidales bacterium | reverse complement strand
ACTCACCCTGCTGGAATATCCTCCCGCTCTGGTGCAAAGATGTCACCGTGAGGAATATTACCGTGCGCAACCCCCACTACAGCGCAAACGGCGACGGCATTGACATTGACGGCTGCGAAAGGGTTCTGCTTGAGAAGAGCAGCTTTGATGTGGGCGACGACGCCATCTGCATCAAGTCTGGCAAGGACGCCGACGGCCGCCGTCACGCGCGCGTGTGCCGCGATCTTATTATAAGGGATTGCACCGTATATCACGGCCACGGCGGCGTGGTGATTGGCAGCGAGATGTCTGGCGGCGTAGAGAATGTGGTTGTGAGCCGCTGCAACTTTATAGGCACCGACGTGGGGCTGCGTTTCAAGAGCGCCCGCGGCCGCGGAGGCAAGGTGCACAATGTTGTCTGCAGCGATATCTATATGAAGGATATAGTGACCTACGGAGTGATTTTCAATCTTTATTACGAGGGCGTTTCCGCCACCGAAATGAAGGCCAAAGGCACTTCCGATATCCGTCCGGTGGACGAGACCACCCCCGAGTTCTGCGATTTCAGCTTCAGCGGCATCACCTGTTCAGGTGCAAAGCAGGCCATCTATATCAACGGTCTGCCGGAGATGCCGGTGCGTAGAATATCCTTCAGCAACAGCACCTTCACAGCTCAGAGTGCGGTTGAAATCAACTTTGCGGAGGATGTCAATTTCCATAATGTCTTTGTAAACGGAGAGCAGCTATGAGAAAATTAATGATTATGGCGGCCCTTGCCGCAATCTGGTCAATCGGTTGCTCTTTTACCGCCGTCCATCTGATGGGCGACAGCACTATGGCAGAGAAGGACCTCTCCGGCGGCAACCCTGAGCGCGGCTGGGGGATGTTGTTCCAAAACTTCCTGGACGACAGCGTCAAAGTGATCAATTATGCCCAGAACGGCCGCAGCACCAAGAGTTTTATAGACCGCGGACTTTGGGACAAGGTCAAGGCCAATCTCAAGCCGGGCGACTGGCTGTTTATACAGTTTGGCCACAACGACGCCAAGGAGAGCGACCCCGAGCGTTACGCCGCTCCGTTCGGCGCCTATCAGGATAACCTGCGCCTGTTTGTGCGTACAGCCAAGTCTATGGGCGCCAGGCCGGTGCTGCTGACTCCCGTGGCGCGCCGCTGGTTCAAGGAGAATGGGCTGGACCGCAATTGCCACACCGACTATCCCGCCGCAATGGCGCAGGTGGCCCGGGAAGAGAATGTGCCCCTGCTGGACATCACCACCGCCACCCTGGACTGGCTGGAGGGTCTTGGCGACGAGGCTTCCAGGCAATATTTTATGATTTCTACGGGCAAGGACGACAACACCCACACCGTGGCCTCCGGCGCCCGCAAGGTCACCGAGATAATCTGCGAAAAGATCAAAGGGCAGCTGCCCGAGCTGGCCGGCCACCTGCGCCGCTACGACATAGTGGTGTCGCCCGACGGCCACGGCGATTTTGCCACTGTGCAGCAGGCCATAGATGCCGTGCCCGACTACAGCCACGAGCATATCACAACCATATATATCCGCAAGGGCGTCTATAAAGAGAATGTCCACATCCCGCACTCCAAGTTCAGGATGCACATCAGCGGCGAAGATGCCCTCGGCACCATAATCACCTTTGACAAAGCCGCCAAGCACAACTGGCCGCAGACCGGCTACCCTATAGGCACCAGCGGCAGCGCCACCATCTACATCCACTCCAGCTACGTTACTTTCGAGAATCTTACTTTCGAAAATACGGCAGGGGAGGGCAAGGAGATAGGCCAGGCGGTGGCGGTGTTCACCGACGGCGACTTTTTGTTTTTCAAGAACTGTCGCTTCATTGGCAATCAGGACACCCTCTACACCTATGGCCGATACGGCAAGGACGGCGGCATAAAGCGCAACTATTTCCTGGACTGCTACATAGAGGGGACCACCGATTTCATTTTCGGCCCCAGCATCGCATATTTTGAGAATTGCACCATTCACTCCAAGAAAAACAGCTATGTGACCGCCGCCTCTACCCTCAAGGGCCAGAAATACGGCTATGTGTTCAAGAATTGCCGCCTGACAGCCGCAGAGGGCATCACCAAGTGCTACCTTGGCCGGCCGTGGGGGGCGTACGCCAAGACGGTCTTCATAGATTGCGAGCTGGGCAGCCACATCCTTCCCGAAGGGTGGCACGACTGGGAGAAACCCGGCAAGCCCGACACCAAGAAGAATTCTTACTACGCAGAGTGGGGCAGTTACGGCCCCGGTGCCGCAGGGCCGCGCGTCAAGTGGGCACGCAAGCTCACTGCCCGCAAGGCGGCCGGGTACACTTTTGAAAATGTGATGTACCAGGAGCAGGACGGCATCAAATGGAATCCATACGACAACAAATGAGAAAGGCTGTTACCATAATCGTCGCCGCAATGCTTCTGGCGGCCTGCTCGCCCCGTATTCCGCTGTATAAGGAGGTGGTGGCAAGCGAGATGACGCGCAATCCCGAGGCTTCTTATATCGATGGCCAGCAGGGCAAGTTAAAGTGGAATTACACCACCGGCCTGGAGCTTGCCGCAATACTTGATGTGTATCATGTCAAGGCCACCAACAATGGGTTTGTGGATATGAACGACACGCTTATGCGTTATGTAGACGGCTGGTACGATGCCATTATAGACGATAGCGGGAACATTTACAAATACAAGAAGAGCAACTATTCTCTGGACCATGTCTGCCCCGGCAGGACCCTTTTCACCCTGTATGATTTCACCGGCAAGGAGAAATACCGCCGGACTATGGACACCCTTTACAGCCAGCTCTGCAGCCAGCCCCGCACAAAAGAGGGCGGTTTCTGGCATAAAAAGATATATCCGGAGCAGATGTGGCTGGACGGCCTGTATATGGCGCAGCCCTTCTATGCCGAATATACCAAACGTTACGTGAAAGATCCCGAAGAGCGGGCGGCCAATTTTGCCGACATCGCAAAGCAATTTGTGCTGGTTGCGGAGCATACCTACGACCCCGCCACCGGCCTCTACCGCCACGCCTGGGATTCGTCGCACCAGATGTTTTGGTGCAACCCGGCCACCGGCCAGAGCGACCACGCCTGGGGACGCGCCCTGGGATGGTATATGATGGCCCTGGTGGATGTGCTGCCGCTGCTGCCGGAAGACACCCCCGGCCGCGACCGTATGCTGGAGATTTATCGCAATATGTGCGATACCCTTCCCAGATACGCCGATCCCAAGACCGGAATGTGGTACCAGGTGCTGGACCGCCCCGGAGCCGAGGGCAACTATGTGGAGGCGACCGCCAGCGCAATGTTCATCTATGCGATGGCCAAGGGCTGCCGCTTTGGATATGTGGCGTGCCGGCCATATGTAAGAAAGGCTTATAAACAACTGATAAAGACCTTCGTGACCCGCGAAGAAGGCCTTGTGAACCTGAACCGCTGCTGCGAAGTGGCGGGACTGGGAGGCAAGGACAACCGTCGCGGCGACTACGACTATTATATCAACGAAAAAATCCGCAGCAACGACCCCAAGGGCATCGGTCCCCTGATCTGGGCTGCGCTTGAGATAGAACAACCATATAAACGATGAACAGACGACTTATACGTTTTGTGATTATTATGCTGGCGCTGCTTGGCCTGAACGCCAAGTGCAACAAGCCGGCCGACCCTCAGGAAGAAAAGCTGGCGGCGCCCGAAGGCGTGACCCTGCACAGCGCCACCCAGACTTCGCTTACCTTCCAGTGGAATCCCGTGACCGGAGCCACCGCCTATGAGTGGAAAATATCCGAAGGCTCAAAGCAGGTTGGTACCGGCACCGTGACCAAGCGCAATGTGGTGGTAGAAGAGCTGGCTGCCGGCACCCAGTATCAATTTGCCGTGAGGGCAAAGAAAGACGACAAGACTTCCGAGTGGTCCAAGGCGGTGACGGCCTCCACAGAAGAAGACGAAACTCCGGACCCTGGCCCTGACCCCGAGACCCCGACTATGGACTATGAGGAGTTCAATATGCCGGCCGACGAAGAGGATGGAGCCGTGCGTGCCTTCCCCGGTGCAGAAGGGTGCGGAATGTTTACCACTGGCGGCCGCGGCGGCGCGGTATATCACGTCACCAATCTTAACGACAGCGGCGAAGGTTCGCTCCGGTGGGCCGTGGGCCAGAAAGGCGCCAGGACTATCGTCTTTGACGTAGCGGGCCGCATCCGTCTGAAAAGCAATCTGAAGATAAAGAACGGCGACCTTACCATCGCCGGCCAGACGGCGCCCGGAGGCGGCATCTGTCTGTCCGACTACTCCGTTGAGGTCGACGCCGACAATGTGATAATCCGCTATGTCCGCTTCCGCCTGGGCGACGAGGGCGCTGCAGCCTACAAGGCCACTATGACAGAAGATCAGTGGAATGCCCTGGGCTCCATCCCTATGGAAGATGCCATCTGGGGGCGCGACCACAGCGACATAATCCTGGACCACTGCTCTATGAGCTGGTGCATAGATGAGGCGGCATCGTTCTACGACAACGACCGTTTCACTATGCAGTATTGCATTGTGGCAGAGAGTATGAATAATTCTTTCCACCCCAAGGGTGCGCACGGCTACGGCGGCATCTGGGGCGGTCACGGGGCAAGCTTCTCCCACAATCTGATAGCCCACCACACCTCCCGTACGCCGCGCCTGTGCGGCAGCCGCTACACCGGCAAGCCGGAAAACGAGAAGGTGGAACTGGTAAACAATGTGTTTTACAACTGGGGTCCCACCAACGGCGGCTATGCCGGCGAGGGCGGTTCCTTCAACTTTATAAATAACTATTACAAGCCCGGTCCCAGCACCGCCACCAAGAAGAGTCTTGTAAACAGGATTTTCTCTCCCAACGCCGACGACGGCAAGAATGCCAACGCCAAAGGCACCTGGGGCAGCTTCTGGGCAAGCGGCAACGTGTTTGACACCGGTTGCGCAGCCCTCTCTGCAGAAGAGAAGACCCTGTGCGGCAACGTCAATGCCGACAACAAGGCGGGTATCCAGCCCAACGGCAGCGCGCCGGCATCGGTATACGCGTCCGAGGCGTTTGATATTTCGGTGAATGGAAGCAAAGTTAAGGGCCAGACAGCCGCCGAGGCCTACGAGAGTGTCCTTTCAGCCGCCGGCGCCAGCCTCAGGCGCGACGCTGTGGACCAGCGCATCGTGGATGAGGTCCGCGGCGGCACTGCCGCCTGCGGCAACAAGGGTATCATTGACACCCAGGATCAGGCGGGCGGTTGGCCTGAGTACAAGGCCTCCGCAGATGAGCTGGCCAAAACCACCGACAGTGACGGCGACGGCATCCCCGACTGGTTCGAAGAGGCGGCCGGCCTCAGCAAGTCTTACAAGGCCGACGGCAGCGCCAAGACCCTGGACAAGTACGGCCGCTACACCAATCTTGAAATGTATTTACACTATATCATTATTAACAATTAAAATCAAAACAGTACCCTATGAAAAATCGAGCAAAGAAACTGTTTCTAGTTCTTTTATGCTTGGGCACTGCGTGGAGTCTGTCTGCACAGACAACCATTAAAGGTATCGTGACCGACGATGCCGGCGAGCCGCTGATCGGCGCCGGTGTGGTGATTGAGGGCACGCAAACCGGTACAGTGACCGGTATTGACGGCGACTACACCCTCGAGGTCCCTGCCGAAGCAGTAAACCTGGTATTTTCGTTCATCGGGCTTGAGACAAAAACCGTAGCCATTGACGGCCGCACGCAGATTGATGTCGTGCTGGGTTCAGACCAGAACTATCTGGACGAAGTCGTGGTGGTAGGTTATGCCACAGTCAAGCGCCGCGACCTGCTGGGCTCAGTATCCAGCGTGAGCAGCGACAAGCTGGCCGAGCAGCCGGTGAACAACATCAGCCAGGCCCTTTCCGGAAAGATGGCCGGTGTGTCGGTAACCACCACAGAAGGTGACCCCGACGCCGACATCAAGATCCGCGTCCGCGGCGGCGGCTCCATTACCCAGCACGCCACGCCTCTCTACATTGTGGACGGTTTCCCTATGGAGTCCATCAGCGACATCCCTTCTTCTGAGATCCAGAGCATTGACGTGCTCAAGGATGCCTTCTCCACAGCCATCTACGGTAGCCGAGGCGCCAACGGCGTTATCATCGTCACCACCAAGGATGCCGACAAGGGCAGCAAGGTCTCCGTATCCCTGAACAGCTACTATGGCCTCAAGTGGATGGCAAACAAGAATGCCATCCGGCCTATGAATGTAGAGAACTTTGTCAAGTTCCAGTACGAGAATGCCCTGCTGCAGAACAGCATTTCCAGCAAGTATGAACCCTATTTCGGCGGCTTCAGCGACATTGACCAGTATGCCGGAATGGTGGGCAACGACTGGATTGACGCAGTTTTCGGCCGCACCGGCAGCACTTTTGCCACCGACTTCTCCGTTTCGGGCAGCGGTGACAATGTGAACTGGACCCTGGGTTACGCCCACATTGGCGACAAGGCCATTATGGTGGGCAGCGACTATGTGCGCGACAACCTCAACTTCAAGACCAAGTTCAAAACCAGCAAGACCACATCTATCGACGCCAGCATCCGCTACTCCCGCGTGAAGGTCAACGGTGCCGGCGCCAACAGCCTCAACGACAAGGGTGCGCAGTCGGGTAACGGCCGTCTGAAACACGCGGTACAGTACACCCCGATTCCTGTGAACACCATTGCCAGCGAAGATGACGAGGCAGACACCTACGGCGACAACGTGCGTCCCCTGCAGAGTATTGCCGACAACGACAGCAAGCGCCTTCGCACCAGCTTCAACGCCAATGTGGCTTTCAACTGGGAGATTGTGGACAACCTCAAACTCAAGATAGAGGGCGGTATGGAAGACTGGCGCCAGAGCGACGACCGCTTCTACGGCCTTTCCACCAAACTCAGCGCACAGGACAGCAAGGTGCCGGGCACAACCTCCAACAACCACATAGAGATCTTCCGCACCCGCTACCGCAACACCAATACCTTGAACTACGATTTCAAGAACATCTTCAATAACGAAGACCACAAACTCACCGCTATGCTGGGCCAGGAGCTCACCGTTACCCAGTCCAACACGCTGGATCTGATGGTTTACGGCTTCCCGACATTTTTCTCTGCCCAGCAGGCCTGGAATTTTATGTCACAGGCAAACGGAACTTCGCTTGCCGACGGCACGGTTACGAATAATACAGAGCTGAGTAACGTATATGCGCCCAACGACGTGTTGCTCTCTTTCTTTACACGTGTCAATTACGACTACAAGAACCGCTATATGATTGGCGCCACGTTCCGTGCCGACGGTTCTTCCAAATTCTCCAACCCTTGGGGCTTCTTCCCTTCTGCCGCCGTGGCCTGGACCATCAGCAACGAAGACTGGATGGCAGGCAGCCGCGGATGGCTGGATCTGCTCAAGATCCGCTACAGCTTTGGTACCGCGGGTAACAACAATATCCCTCTGGGACAGCTCAGCAAGGAATACGCTTCTACCGGAACATCTTACATAAGCACTTCCGGCAACATTGTTTCTCCCAAGAAGACTGAAGGCAAGATTGTGATGAACAACCCCGACCTCAAGTGGGAGACAACCTACACTCACAACATCGGTCTGGACTTTGGCCTGTTCAAAGGCAAGCTGAACGGTAGCATCGAGGTTTACCAGAACGACACCAAGGACCTGCTCATCAACTTCCCCATTTCCGGCGCAGGCTATTCCAGCCAGTACCGCAATGCGGGTTCTGTCCGCAACCGCGGTGCCGAGCTCACCCTGAACGCCCCGATAGTTTCCAACAAGGACTTCGGCCTGAATCTCTCTGCAAACATTTCTTACAACAAGAACGTCGTAACTTCCCTGGCAGGTCTTGAGAATATTCCCTGGGCCTCCGGCTGGGTGACATCTGCCGAGATAGCAGCCGACTACCTGGTACAGGAAGGACAGCCCCTTGGCAATATGTACGGCTTCGAGAGCGACGGCTTCTATACGGTAGATGACTTCAAAGGCTTCATAGACGGCAAGTGGGTATTGAACGACGGCGTTGCCGACGATAGCGAAGTCATAGGAGCCAATTACCTCCGTCCCGGTGCAATGAAACTCAAAAACACCGACGGCAGCGAGGATAACAAGGTCACATCTTCCGATATGACGGTTATCGGCAATGCAATGCCCGATTTCACCGGCGGTTTCTCCCTCTCCGGCTACTTCAAGGGCTTTGACTTCAGCGCCAACTTCAATTATGTGATAGGCAACGATATCTACAACGCCAACAAGATTGAATTCACCGGCAGCAGCAAGTATTACAACCGCAACCTGCTGGATATGATGAATGTTGACAGCCGCTGGACCAACGTCAACTGGGAGACCGGCGAGCTTATCAACGACGCCGACGCCCTGGCCAGCCTCAATGCCGGCAGGACAATGTGGAACCCCACAATGCAGAAGGCTGTCTTCACCGACTGGGCAGTGGAGGACGGTTCTTTCCTCCGCCTGCAGAGCGCAACCATCGGTTACAATCTGCCTGAGACTATGCTCCAGAAGGTATATCTCAAGAAGGCCCGCATCTATGTTACCGGCACTAATCTCTGGTGCCTGACCAAGTATTCCGGATACGACCCCGAGGTGGATACCCGCCGCAAGACCCCGCTGACACCCGGCGTGGACTACAGTGCTTATCCCAAGAGCATCGGCTTCGTGGCTGGCGTGAACCTCACTTTCTAAATGCACAAGAAGATGAAAAAGTTTATACAATTTATACTCAGCATCGCAGTAATCTCTGCCCTGGCATCTTCCTGCGACAATCTGCTTAAACCGGAGAGCCCCTCTACCTACGACACCGAGACGGTTTTTGCCAACTATAACCTGGCAGAAGGCGCAATCTTTGGCATTACCGAGGCTTTCTGTATAGATAAATCCTATCGTAACCGTTTCCTTCCCTGGTACGGATACAACACCGATATAGAGTGGTACAACACCTATAACCCCGGCGGAGACCAGGGCAAGAGCGACATCGGCATATACAACTGCCTTCCTTCCAACGGACAGCTTAATGAAGCCGAGGGCTGCTATACCCTTATGTACACCGCCATAGAGCGTGCCAACCTCGCAATTGAAGGTTTGCGCAAATACGGCAATGTAGAAGCGGATGCCAATATGGCTTACCTGCTGGGCGAGGCCTTGACCCTGCGCGCTATGGTCTACTACGACCTCTGCAAGGCCTGGGGCGACGTTCCGGCCCGTTTTGAGCCCGTCACTTCCGAGACCACCTATCTGCCCAAGAGCAGCCGCGAGGTCATCTTCAAGCAGATTCTCGGCGACCTGGACGAGGCCATCAATTATCTGCCTTATCCCAACAAGGCTGCCGCAACCCGTCGCAGCGACCGCATCAGCAAGGTCTTCGCAGAAGGCCTGTATGCCCGCATCGCCCTTATGGCATCGGGTTATGCGCTCCGCCCCGCAGAGGGTATGGTGGGCACCCACGACCTGGGCAGCGTCTGCCTCCCTTACGACGCCGAGCTGGCCAAGAGCGTGCTCTACCCCAAGGCTCTGGATTATCTGAAGGATGCCATCAACAATGGCGGCTGCCATCTGGACCCCGACTACGAGGCATACTGGAAGCGCCAGAATGCAAAGCAGAATCTTGCCTTTGACGGAGAGACTCTGTATGTGATTCCCTTCGGTGACAAACGCGGACAGTGGAACAACTACTTTGCACTCCGCGTGGACGGCAACACCAAATACAACACCTATAGCAGCGCCCGCGGCGGAGCAGCCGGTCCGCTCCCTTACCTCTGGTGGAAATACGACGAGAGGGATGTGCGCCGCGACCTGACCTGCGCCAACTACCGCTGGAACGCCGCCGAAGACGGCTACGCTCCTACAGGCATCGCCAACTGGTATTTTGCTAAATATCGCTTTGACTGGCAGAACGACCCCGCAAGCAGCGCCGACGACGGCATCAAGCCCGTGGTTATGCGCTACTCTGACGTACTGCTTATGGCAGCCGAGATAGAGAACGAGCTCAACGGCCCCACCGCCGATGCAAAACGCTGGCTGGCCGAGGTGCGCCGCCGTGCATTCAGGGGCAATGAAGAGGCTGCCGAGGACTACGTGAACGCAATCGGTGGCAAAGAGGCATTCTTCAACGCCATCGTGGACGAACGTGCACTTGAGTTCTGCGGCGAGTTCCTGCGCAAGGCTGACCTCATCCGCTGGAATATGCTCAAGAGCAAGATGGACCAGGCCAAGAGTGAGCTTCGCGCACTGCGCGACCACTCCGGCGCTTATGCAAATCTGCCCGAAGATATCTACTATCAATTCGACGAGGCTACCGAGAAACTCACCATATACGGTTTCCGTCCCGGCGAAAACACCAAGCCCAAAGGCAACTGGAAAGTGAGCAAGGGTTACTATTCCAAGGTTGCCGACGACAGCGGCAAGGACACCGGTCTCTACGACAAGCGCATAGACGGTATCTACGAGCACGGCGACCAGATGGAGTGGTATATGTACTGGCCCATCTTCTCCAACCAGATCAACAGCAGCGTGAACAAACTTGTAAACGACTACTACTATGAATAAGATTAAATATATCCTGATTGCGCTCATCGCAATCGTTGCTACCGGCTGCGTTCAGGACAAGGTATTCGACGAGCTGAAGAATGTTCCGCTGAAGCGTTGCCTTGAGCCTATGAACCTCTCCGCACGCGTGGATGCCAATACGGGCGTGACCACCACCTTCCGCTGGGATGTCACCACCGATGCAGAGGAATATCTGCTGGAGGTGCTTGACGCCGAAACCAACGCTGTGGTTCTTTCCCAGACGCTTACGGGTAGTGAAATTCCCTTCGAGACCAATCTCGAGGCCGACGGCAAGTATACCTTCCGCGTAACCGCCAAGTCTTCCAAACTTGACGACAGCAAGGTGGCCGTATACGACGGCGATCCCTTCAAGACCTACGCCATCAAGGACAACCTGTTCCTGAAGGTCACCGGCAAGAGTGCCGAGGCCATCTCCCTGGTCTGGTCCAACGAAGTTTCCGATTTCCAGGATGTGACCCACATCGAGGCCACACCCACCGCCGGCGGCAAGGGTGTCACCCTTAACCTGACCGATGCCGATGCAGCTGCTGCTATGGCAACCCTCACCGGACTTGCAGCCTCTACCGAATATGACATCGTCCTCTTCTTCAAGAGCGCCAGCCGTGGTGCTGTTACAGTATGGACATCTCCGGCACAAGGCTCCCTGACCAAGGTTTCAACATCAGAGGCCCTCCTGGCCGCTATGACCGCAGGCGACGACGTTTATGTTAGCGCCGAAGGTTCTCCTTATACTGTGGGCACAGTAACTCCTGCAAAGGGCTTCCGTATGCTGGGTGAATATGCCTCCGACGGCAGCAAACCCATAGTTATGGGCGACATCGCCCTGAACGAAGGCTTTGCCGGCGACCTATATTTCGAAAATATCCACTTTGACGGTACCGGCCGCAACCGCATCATAGACCACAAGGGCGGTGCGCTTACAATAGACAAGATCAGCTTAGTGAACTGCGAGATCAGCGGCTATGCCTGCGGTATCTATTACGACAACGTGGACGGCCAGCTGAACCTCTCAGAGTTCCTGATCGAGGGCTGCGATATCCACGATATAGCCGGCAGCGGCGGTGACGGTTTTGACGTGCGCAAGAATTCTGCTATAAGCAAGATCACTTTCCGCAACAACACCGTTTGGAACAGCTTCCGCTCTTTCTTCCGCCTGGACGACAGTGCCTCCGGCACCAATGTCACACTGGGCGAGATGGTGTTCGAGAATAACACCGTCAAGAGTATAGCTACCAACGACAAGGGTATCTTCTATATCCGCTGCCCCTGGACCAAATTCACCATCCAGAAGAACCTCTTCCTGCACCAGATGGGCGACAAGGCTGTGATTGCAACCACATTCAACACCAAGCCCGAGAATGTTCCCGGTGACATTACTGCAAATGACAACTACTGCTTCAACGTGGGCGAGAAGTTCCTCACCGGAACCACAAACTTCACGGCAGAGCAGATAAGTGCCACAGTTCTGACTGCAGACCCGTGCTTCAACTCCAAGGGTAATTTCTTCTCCCTGGCCAACGCCGACCTTCAGGAAAAGAAGGTAGGTGCCGCCAAGTGGTGGAATGAATATGTAGAGCCGGTAGAGGACCTCACTCAAGGCGTCACCGAGGCTCCCCACACCTGGGATCTGAACGATGCCAGCCTGTTTGCAGGCGATTTGAACAAGGCCAAAGTTCGCGACAACCTGCTTATGGTGGCTTCCGACGAGTTCCCTATGAATCTTGACGGCGGCCTGACATTCGGCGCTGCCGCTCCTCTGAACAAGAAGGGCGTTCCCACCAATGCTTATGCAGCATTCCTTGTAAACGGTCCCGGTTCGGTAATCCTCAAGGTTGCCGAGGTTGAGGCAGGCAGTCAGCTGCTGGTTGCTGTGGGCGATCCCGACGGCGCTGCAGCCACCGTCAAGGGTGCTGCCGTTGCCGGCGATGCCCTGCAGAAGGTTATCCTGGCCGATATTGCAGAGGAATCAATGGTATATCTCTATGCCTCTGGTCCCGTTAAAGTCACCACTCTGGCCTGGTCGCCCGACGTGGCCGGCGCCAACACTGCGCTGGCTGCTCCCAAGGCAACCATAGATGTAGTGCAGATTACCGAGGGTGACGAGACACCGATTACCATTGCCTGGGAGGCTGTTACCAACGCGGCTGATTATACCGTGACCTTCAATAAGAAGAAGACCACCACAGAAGAACTCTCGTTTGTGATTGACGCCGAGACTGCGGCTGCACTCGAGGCCGGTCTTTACACCATTACGGTTGTGGCCAATCCTGCCGAAAGCGATATCTACAACACCGCTTCCGAGGCGGCTTCGGTGGCCTTTGTGGTAATGGCTCCCGCCGGCAGCGACACTCCGGTTGAGGTAGAGAAGACCCTCACCTGGGACTTCAGCGACGACGCGTGGAAGGCAGAATTGGCAGCCAAGGGTGCCAAGAATGCCGATATCACCAACTGGGTATCGGCCATCGACGGCCTCACCTGGACCTCCACCGCCAAGAGCAAGTGGAATACCGCCACTATCAACGAGGTAGAGTACACCTTTATCCAGGCCGGCGGCAAGGGCAGCGCAAGTGACCGCACATTTGTCTTCACCGCTCCCGCCTCAGGAACCCTCAGGATCACGGCTTCCAACACCGGAGGCTCTGCAGCCACCGACGACCGCCGTCCGGCAGTGATAGACGCAAGCGGGTCGGTTCAGCTGGGCGAAACCCCCGCTCCTGCATCCACCGAGCCTAAGGTCTATGAGTTTGAAGTAGAGGCCGGCACCGTGACCATCTATCCCGACACCAACGGTCTGCGCTTCTACAAGATAGAATTCACTTATATGGAGACTTCCGGCGGCGAGCCCGCTAAAGAAGACTATGTGTGGGACTTCAACGATGAAACCTGGAGGGCAGAATTCGCAGCCAAGGGCGCCAAGAATACCGATATCATCAACTGGGTATCGGCCATCGACGGCCTCACCTGGACCTCCACTGCCAAGAGCAAGTGGAATACCGCTACCATCAATGAGGTAGAGTACGCATTTATCCAGGCTGGCGGCAAGGGCAGTGCAACTGACCGCACCTTTACCTTTACCGTGAACAATCCCGGCACAGTGACTGTCCTGGCTTCCAATACCGGAGGCTCCGCGGCCACCGACGACCGTCGTCCGGCAGTGATTGATGCCAGCGGCGAAGTTCAGCTGGGCGAGACTCCCGCTCCGGCATCCACCGAGCCCAAGGAGTACACGTTTGAGGTAGTAGCCGGCGCCGTGACCATCTATCCCGACACCAACGGCCTGCGCTTCTACAAAATTGAGTTCCATAGCAAATAACAGGTTATGAGTTTCATCAACGATAACTTTATGCTGCAGAGTGATACGGCCCAGAAGCTGTATCACTCACACGCAGCCAAAATGCCGATAATAGACTATCACTGCCACCTGGTGCCGCAGCAGATAGCAGAGAACATCCAGTTCAGGGATATCACCCAGCTCTGGCTGGTGGACGGCCACTACGGCGACCACTACAAGTGGCGCGCTATGAGGGGCAACGGCGTGAGCGAGGATTACCTCACCGGCGGCAAGCATTCCGCCTGGGAGACCTTCGAGAAGTGGGCCGAGACTGTGCCCTACACTATGCGCAACCCCCTCTACCACTGGACCCATCTGGAGCTGAGCCGCG
>JAEETP010000045.1 GCA_016290415.1 Bacteroidales bacterium | reverse complement strand
ACTACGTGGACGGTTTCCGCGCCCTCAAGGAGATGGGATACGACAAGTACATCAGCTTTGAGTGCGGCAATATTGGCGATCCCGCCGTTGTGATTCCCGCCGCCGTGGAACTGATCAAGAATCAGTGGAATCAGGCTTAGCCCTTCGCAACAGCTTCAGCCCGGAGCAACAATCGTAGAAAAAACTTCGCGTAGGGAACAGGGGTTCTATGTTCTCCCTGGCCCGGAGCGAAGTTTTTTCGTAGTCTGCGGAGGGCGGTTAGAACTCATTCCCCTGCTTGAGCTTCTCTACAAAAGCGTCTATGCGACGCATTTCTTTGGGAATGTCAATGTTCTGGGGGCATTTGGGGTTGCAGTCGCCGCAGCCGATGCAATGATTGGCCTGCTGCAGTGCGGGCACGCTGCGGTCGTAGCCGACCAGGAAGGCGCGGCGCAGCTTGCGGTAGTTGTCATCTGCCTTTGACATAGGCATCTTCTCTTCCCTGACGCACTTGTTGTAGTGCTGGAATATGCCGGGGATGTCGATGCCGTATTTACAGGGCACGCAATAATTGCAGGCGGTGCAGTCTATCAGCGGGAACTCTATCATCTCCTTGGCTATGCGCTCCAGAAATTCCAGCTCCTCTTCTGTGCAGGGCACAAAGCCGCTGTAGGTAGCGATATTATCTTGCAGATGCTCCAGATAGGTCATACCGCTAAGCACGCTGAGTATCTTGGGATGACTGCCGGCAAAGCGGAAGGCCCAGCTGGCGATGCTGTCGGCGGGCTTGCGCTCTTTGAACTTGCGGGCCACCGTCTCGGGTACATTGGCCAGCGCGCCGCCGCGCAGCGGCTCCATCACAGTCATAGGAATGTCGCGGCTTGCAAGCTCGTTATAAAGGTAAGAAGAGTTGACATTGCGGCCGCTGGCGTGGTTCCAGTCCAGATAGTTGTGCTGGATCTGTGCAAAGTCCCAGTGATACTGGTCGTGAAGGCTCACCACATAGTCAAATGTCTCACGGTTGCCGTGGAAACTCCAGCCCAGATTGCGGATGCGACCCGCCTCGCGCTCGTTTAATAGGAACTCCAGCAGACCGTTCTCCAGAAAACGCTGGTTGAACGACTCTATGCTGCTGCCAACGCTGTGAAGCAGATAATAATCAATATGGTCGGTCTTAAGCTGCTTAAGTGAATTCTGGTACATCCGCTTGCCTGCTGCAAACGAATGGTCGCCCCAGGCGTTGGACATCTTGGTGGCTATGAAATACTTGTCGCGCGGGTGGCGGCTCAGGCACTCGCCCATAATCCCCTCGCTTTTGCCTCCGGTGTAGACTGGTGCCGTGTCGTAGTAATTCACGCCGTGCTCCATTGCATAGTCTATAAGGCGATGCTGGGCGTCCATATCCACCGCGCCGTTTCGGGTGCCGTCCACGGTGGGCATACGCATACAGCCGTAGCCCAGCAGCGACACCTGGTCGCCTGTAGAGGATGTGCGCATTTCCATCTTGCCGGCAGCCTGCTCTTCGGCAGCGGTCAATTTAATGCCGCCGGCGGTAATAGCGGCCCCTGCGGTGGCCAGTGAAAGGCCTTTTAAAAAGGTTCTTCTGTCTATCTTGCTCATAATCACTGTCGTTTAGATGGTGTGATGGATTTCGTGGCCTTCTACGCGGATGGCGCTCTCGGGACGGGCGGGGCAGAGGGCCTGGCAGGCGCCGCAACCGATGCATTTGGCGCTGTCCACGGCGGGAATCTTTACCGCCTTGCCGCCGGCCGACTCACCGTCTACCATAGTGATGGCGCCTGTGGGGCAGTGCTCGGCGCAGTGGCCGCAACTGTCACCGTTGGCCATAGGGACGCACAGCCAGGGATGCCATACGGCGTGGCCAATCTGGGTTGATGCCTTCTCCTCTACGCTTAGCGGCTTGATGGCGCCGGTGGGGCACACGCTGCTGCAGGTGTTGCATTCGGGGCGGCAGTAAGTGTCGTTATATATCATTACCGGCTGCATAAAGTGCTCCAGGTCGGTGGAGGGCTTAAGCACGTGGTTAGGGCAGCTCTGGATGCAGAGCTGGCAGGCTATGCACTTGTCGTTCAGGTTCTTAAGGCTGATGCTGCCGGGAGGGGTAATGCGCGTTTGGCTTGCGGGATTGTTGTGAGGAACAACTGCGCCGGAGCGTTTTCTGCGGCCTGTCTTAGCCTCCAGCGCCGTGGTGCCCAGCAGGGCAGCGGTGGTGATAAAGGCACGACGGCCGGTATCGGTCTTGGCCTCGCCCTTCTTGGCGGCGGCCCATACCGGCTTGTAATGTATCGCGTCGTGGCTGCAGATGGATATGCAGTCCATACAGGCCACGCAGCGGCTGCGGTCTATACTGTGGTTCTTGCTGTCTATGCAGGCCGCCTTGCAACCGCGCTCGCACAGGTGGCAATTGTTGCACTTTTCGGTGTCAATCACCGGCCGGAAAACCGAGAATTTGGAAACGAATCCCAGCACGGTGCCCACCGGGCAGATGGTGTTGCAGTATGTGCGGCCGTTTTTCCAGGCAAGTATGGCCAGGGCAACCAGTGTCACTGCTGCCACAATCACCACCGCAGAGGCCTTGCCCCATACTTCCGTGGGGTAGAAGGCGTAGCTGCCGGCCCTCTCTGCAATAGCGGCGAACAGATTGTTAACCAGGGCATAGATGGGCGCGAAGAAACTGCTGGCAATCCTGCCGTAGGCGCTGTATGGCGCCAGAAGGGCCGTGACAGCGCTTATGCCGAACACAATGGAGGCGACCATTATCACCAGCATCACAACCCTCAGCCAAGTCTTTGGCTTGGAATAGCTGTATTTGAAGCGGTTCTTCTTTTTGCCGCGTTTCCCAAACCAGGCTATGATGTCCTGCATCACGCCCAGAGGGCAAATGACAGAGCAGTACACCCGCCCGAAAATGAGGGTCAAAAGCAGCAATGCCACTATCACCGCAACATTCACAGAAAGGATTGCGGGCAGCAGCTGAATCTTGGCCAGCCAGCCCAGAAAAGCGTGGGTGGCGCCTGTGAAATCTAAAAAAAGCAGCGTTATGCCCGCGAAGGCCAGCGCTGCAAGTATAATTCTGATTGTCCGTAACATACGGACAAATCTAACAATTATTTCTTAGAAAAATGAAGTTTCATTGACACACCGCCCATTATCCAGAGTCCCGGTTGGGGAATCTCGCCAAAGTCGTAGTAGGGGCGGCCAAGGATATTGTTGAACTTGATATAGGCCTGAATGTCTTGGGCGTCGTAGTTCAGCTTGGCGTCCAGAAGGTGGTAGGGCTTGATCAGCTCAGAATCGGTGGCACGGTCCACATAGATATATGAGAGGCTGGCGCCAAGGCGTTTCCAGATGGTTATGTCGGTCTGGACCGAGGCTTTGCCGCGCACGTATTCCAGAGCGTACATACTGCGGTAGTTGTCGGCGAGTGTCTTGGCCGATGCCTCCATACCCTGCGCTCCCATTGAAACGCGGCGCAGGAAGAAATTTGGCAGATTCAGCAGCACGGGCAGGTTCATCTGTATCAGGACTTCCTTTCCGGTGGATACTATCCGGGTGTGGTTCACGCTCATCCAGGGGGCATCTTCGCCGGCCGTGGTGTCCTTGATCCAGTCTATCATATCGCGGCCGTTATTTGCAAAGTAAGACGCAACTACCCGGTAGCCGGGGCCGGAAAACTTCACCCCGAGTTCCAGGGCATTCATCTTTTCCGATTTCAGGTTGGGATCGGCCAGATGCCCGCCCACAGAATAATAGAGATCGGTGAAGGTCGGCATCCTGTAAGATGTGTTCCAGGAGCCGAAAAGGCGCAGATTGTCGGTGAGCCTTATGCCTATGTCGGCGCCCGGGAAAAACTTGACGCCTTCCCTGTTTCCGGTGTTATACACTGCTGTGACTCCGGCCGAAGCGCTGAACCATTTGATGTTGACGTTGTGCTCCAGGAACAGATTGTAGGCGGTGCGGCCCAGCCCGCGGACATAATGGCCTTTGGGGTTTGGCAGAGGCTCGCCCAGGTTGGTGCTGCGGATGGCCTCGTGGCGTCCCTCGGCGCCAAAACTGGTGCGGCCCAGCCGGGAATCGACCCGGCAGTTGAGGTTGATGCCTATAGTGTTGGTCTTATGGTAGTTGAACGGATACTTGTCGGGGTCGCCCCGGAACAGTTCAAACTGGTCTTCGCCGTGATTCCAGTAAAGGGCGGGGGTGAAATGCAGCAGGCCGCGTCCCTCGCTCTTTATGGCGACAAACGTCTTCACCGTGCCCTCGTACTGATTGTCGAACTTAGGAGAGTAGAATGTCCCCGCGCCGAAACCCTTGTAACTGAGACCGGCGTGCCAGGTGAGGTTGCGCTTTGCCCACTCGTGTCCGCCGTTGTAAAAAAGCTTTGCCGCCTTGAAATCGGTGTTCGGTGTCCCTTCTGCACACTTGCTGAATCCCTTGCTCTGGGAAAGGCCGTAGGATAGGCTATTATAGTTGTTGCAGTCGGCCATATCAACAGAGCCGCCTACATTGTAATAGCCAAATGAACCGGCCTCCGCCCGGATGGAGGTAGAAAACGTCTTTACGTTTTCTTCCCTGGCCCAGATGCGGCCCGAGATGTCAGAATCGCCGGTGGTGCCCTGAACAGGGGCGTTTACGTGGCCCTTGGTCACTATGTTGATGGCTCCCATCAGGGCCGAAGTGCCGAATACGCGTGCGGCGGGGCCCTCTACGATTTCTATGTGGTCCACGTCGCTCAGATTCACGGGAAAGTCAAATGAGTTGTGGCCGGTCTGGGGGTCTGTGATGTTGATGCCGTTTAGCAGCACTGCAATCTGATTGTATGTGCCTCCCCTCATACTGATGTCGGTCTGCACTCCAAGGCCTCCTCTCTGTCGAACATCCACGCCTGCGGCATATTTCAGCAGGTCGTTTACGGTCTCCACCGGGGCGGAGGCTATCGCCACGCTGTCCAGCAGTGTCACGGTGCGGGCACTGGCGTGCAGTGATACCGGCACCCTGGAGGCAGTCACTGCCACTGAATCAATTGAATAAGTTTGCTCTTCAGGTTCTGCCTGAGCGGCAGAGCGCGGACTCCAAAACATCGCAGCCAACGCGACGGCGATACAAATCATCACTTTTTTCATAGCGGACCGCGAAGGTACAAAAAAATCCGATGCCTAGAAGCAGAAACCTACGGCAATTGTGGCGCTATTGTATTTAAGGGGGAGGGTTAGCCAGCTAGCCGACAGTGCGGTACGCCCAAGCAAAAGGGTGGCGCCCAATTCACAACAGACACCTCGGTGAGATCTGTCTTTGATAAGCATCCAGTCTCCTTCGGAATCTTCCCAGCAGAGCTGTCTGATGCCGTAGCCGGCACCGCCAAACAGAGCCAGATTACGGTTAATTCTCAATATGGGTCCGCCTGTGGCAAAGAAGCGGTCGGTGGCGGCCTTGCCGCTGGTCCATATTCGGCCGTCGCCAGAAGAACCGTCACTCAAGGCGCTGTAAGCTATGTTATGGAAAGAGAATGAACTCCTCACAGAGGCCCAAATGCCAAGCCGCCGTCCCCAGTATTCACCAGAGACTCCATAGGCCATTTCGGGGGCTGAGACAGTGAGTGAAACGATTTTATAGGAGGGCCATAGAATGGGTCTCGGTTGAATGCTCACACCTTTAAGAGCGGGAGTGGAGAAGCGACTATGGGCACCTTTGGGAAGGGGTGTTCTCGCTATGGCCGGGATTGTTTCGGGGCGGGTATCTGCAACTACGCCCGTTGCGTACATTTTGCGAATGGCATAAAACCGTTTACGGGCAGCCACTGGCATCTTGTCGCTCACATTTTTGATTTCGCCGCGAAGTGACGCCAACTGGTCCATAAGAGAAGACAACTGGCTGGAAGACACAGGCTCTCCGGCATCTCTTTTTTGTTTGAGAGACAGGCACTTGCGGCAAATCAGCTCAAACTGGTCCAGGAGTTCGTCCCAAGGTGTAGTGCCCTGCACCTCCACACAGGGCCCGCCGGCTTGTGCACCGATTGCGGAACCCAACGGGACCAGCAGTAAAAAAGCCGCCAGGACACACTTGAGAACTCTATTCATAGCGTTGCAAAGTTAACAAAAAGATAGTACCTTTACATTTATGGACGACAATATCTCCGGCTTTTTCAATCCAGTGGAAGGCTACGGCAATCCTGACCTTACCACCTTCACTCAGATTCACACCTCGGAAGATGGGAGGTGCGATTTGTACAGGGGCGAAAGGGCGGGGCGTTTCCGCGTGTACAAGTGCCTCAAACCTAGGTATAGAGGCAGTATGTTGCACGAGGGAATCCTTAGAAAAGAGTTCGAGCAGGGTTATTCGCTAAGGCACGTAAACATCTGCGAGATATATTCTTATATGGAGGTTGACGGGTTGGGCAATTGTATTGAGATGGAGTGGATAGACGGTGTAACGCTGGATGAATATCTGCGGCTTGGCCGTCCGGACGAGCGCACATTCCAAAAAATTGCTTCCCAGATATGTGATGCCTTGGATTATATGCACAGGCGGGGCGTGATTCATCGCGATATAAAACTCTCCAACATTATGGTGAGCCATAACGGCTGCACAGTAAAACTTATAGACTTCGGTTTTTCCGACGACCCATCTTCCAGTATATTCAAGGCGCCTGCCGGTTCTCTTAATTGGGTGGCCCCTGAAGTGCTGGCCGGGCGTAAGGCGGACGTTCGCAGTGATATTTATTCGCTGGGTGCAGTGCTACGTGAAATGACCTGCAGGCACCGTGCGTGTATAGCCAGGTGCACTGCAGCAGATCCTGCCCAAAGGTACGGGTCGGCAGAAGATGTCAAAACGGCCCTGAATCGCTATAATCCAGTCTGGCCGATATTTCTCACAACTACACTGGCGCTGGCCCTGATTGTAATCACGGCGCTTTTGGCAGGCAAAAAACAATCTCCGGCAGAGAATCTGCCGGCTCCGGCAGTTGCCGACACCATATATGTCCTTCCGGCCAATGCGTCAATGGAAGATAAGCCCGACACAAATCCCACACACAGACACCCTGAAGCCTCTAAAAAGAAGCAATCGCCAGAGCCCAAACCAGAAAAAAGTATAGATGAGATTTTTGAGCAGGCCAGCGACCTGTTCGAAGAGAATCTCTAACTCTCTGTTCTAATCAGATTGAGTCCGGTGGATTTGCCGGCAATGAAAGATGGCAGCCGGTCTTCTCCGCGCTGAACTGATGGAATTATCAGCGGCAGTCCCTTGAAAAAACAGGAGCACTGCAGGCGGTCGCCTTCGCGGAGTTTGGAGTTTATGCTTTCCTCGACTTCAAACAGACTGTCACCCACCTTGCGGAGTCTCACCACCCTGTTGGGCTCCCATCCAATTGTGACCTCTTCGTTCTGTTTCACCTCGTCGGCAGACAGGATGGTGACATCCAAAAATGCAGAGGAGTCGTTGGCGCTGCCTAGCAGACTCAGGCGGTAATCCTTGAAATCTTTATGCCCGACAAACCGTGCCAGCACATCAAGAGTCGCTTTGCGCGGGGTGGTCTCCTGTGAAACATAGTTCCAAAGTCTCTTGAGTGTAGAAGATGACAGCGTCTCCCGTCCTTCAAACTTAAGGATGGCAGCAAGGACATTGAAATCGTTGGTGCTCAGCAGAGGAGCGCCGTATTTCTTTTCTACTGCGCTCAGCAAGCTTTGCAATTCAGGAACTTGTTTGTAAGACATATCGAGTGATGGTTTATTCTGGTGTCGTAAAATAATTCTGGGCGGACTGCTTTACATTCCTGCCGTTGCCAATGAACAACCTGTAGCAATATGTTGTGCAAGGGTCAAGATGCTCCAGGATGACCTCAAACTGGCTGCTGCCTGTTTTGATTCCGTGAACCCTTGTCCATTCGGGTTCCTCTGACAAAAAATCATCGGTATAATCCAGCCCGTATTCCTTTAACTGCGACATAGAACTCATACGACATACAAAACTGATGCCTCCGGAGTCATTGTCGTCTATCGTCACTTCCTCAAACTCGGGCGTGAGATATGCCTCCGGCGGGGTCTGGGTGCAGGCGGCGGAGAAAGCTGCCAGGATCAAGGCAATTGAATGAAATAATCTGTGTTTCATATCCTGTACAGTGCTACTGAGGCGCTTTTCTTTGCCATCCAAGTTGAACTACCGATATATCGCCAATCGTATAATTGTTGTCGATTCTGATATAGCCGTACCTTTCGGTGATGCCCAGATTTTCCTGAGGCTCTGCGGACACGGTATAAGTCATTATATCGTCACTGTCGATCCCTCCATATACCAGATGAATCCAGGGAGAGTGTTCAATCGTTGCGCCGCCAGGTCCGCTTTTTACATATATGGTTTGTCCTGACCCATCGGCAGGAATCGTGATAAGTTCACAACTCCAGTAGGGATTGGCCGGGACCTCAGGATTCCCCAACTGTTTGACCAGGACGGATCCGAACAAGTCAAAATAAAAAGTGTGATATCTGTCTTCCCGATATGGATTTGGCTGGGCATAGATCATGTAGTCGCCGGAATCGTGCGACATTGTTACCCAGTCTGTAACGCTCCAGCTGAGGCTGCTGCCAATACCATATATGTTTTGAAGCCTTCGTGCTCCTCCTTCTGCAGGGATGATTATCCCGCCAGCTCCGGTGGCATATTCAAACGTGTCAAAAGGACCGGCTATGGACATAGTTTCGGCCTCGTACACGATGTCTATCTTTGTTGTTGACGTATTCCCGCCGCTGTCAAGCAAAAGTAGCACATAGCCACGTGCAAACACTCTCGTGCAGGTAATAGTGACCCTGCCGGTAGTGGCAGACGTCCGTAATACTTCGGTCACAAAGTTGCCGTCTGAGGCGGCGGACACTATGGCCGCCTCCGGATCGGTTCCTGAAATAGTGAAGTCCAGAAAAAGTCGTATATTCTTTTTGATAATTAGCCCTTCTGCCGGGACTTCAAGCGACAGGGTGTTTTTCAGATATCTTGGGATGTCTATGCTTGAAGAATCCGACAGGAAGAGTCTTACAAAAGAAGGGTTGGAAGTGTCTATGTCTGTAATATAGGACCTGTCTTCAATATCCTCTGCCATTTTTTTGATATCCGGCGAGTCCCCGATAGAATATACCATTACGGAAGAGCCCTTTGAAAACTCCAGATACCAGCCTGCCACCTCTCCGTCTTTCATAATGGGTGTAGTCCGGACAAGATAATCCCGCTGGTCTATGGCATCAACTATGGCGCGTGTCGCTGCCAGATTGTTGTTGAGTTGGTTAACAAGATTCTTCAGGGCCATGTGAGCACTCCAGGTAGTCAGTTGCAGCACGGTTCCGTCCGCCAGGGTAATTACCACAAAATTGGAGTTGGAGGTATCAATCGACTTGAATGAAGATCCGCTTCCCGATGCATAGTCGGTTGCAATCCAGCTCCGGCCATTATCCAGCGAGACAAACCAAATATCGCCCTCGGCCTTGAGCAGGGGGGTGTTATCGTCCACAGCGACCATCTTGCCATCCTTGTCCAGCAACCACTGACTGTCTATAGTCCAGTAATAATCTCCGCCGTCAAAAGACTTGACGCTTATAATAGGGGCGCGTTTTTCGGCCGTACTGACATAGATGGTATGTCCGGAACTGAAGGCGAGGGTATAGCCCATCACGGCGCCATTTTGCACATCGGGGATGACATCCGTCACCAATCCTCCCGTCTGCACCTGCTCAATGGTGGCGCGCAGCGCGGAAACATCGCTGTTTGCCGCTTCTACCAAAGCTTTTAACCGCTGGAGTTCCGCCTCGTGCTGCTTCAACTGCTCCTGAATATCCTGAATCTCGCCATTGTTGCAAGCAACTGCGCACGTCAGGCAAAATAAGACCAAGAGTATCCGTGTGAGTTTGTGCATACTTAAAAGAATTTCATTCTACAAAGATATACAATTATAATTTCAAAATTGGGCCCAAATGACACGCACTGGAAATGAACCTATTTGGACCAAATATGAACCTAAATGGTTGATAGTTTCAATGATGGCTGTTGCTAATTTTGTATTAATTATTCCATTTACGAGTGAGGATTAAGACAGATATACCACAGATAGCCAGGCTCAGAGACGAAGTCTGCGTCAAGGCGGGTTTTGTCCCGGCTGTACACGCCGAATCCGCCACTGCCTGAGGGGTGCAAGTGCTCAGGGGTCGGAATCTGCCGTACATGCAATTGGATATGTCACTATGGCTCTTATTGATAATGAAATAAACAATAACATCCAATAATAATGAAACAAACCAAAGCTATCTACAAAACACCATCCTGCAAAATAATCGAAATTGGATTCAATGAAGGGATTCTGCAAAGCAGCACAACCGGAACTTGGGATGATTCAATGGAAAGAGGTACAATATGGCAAGATACGGAAGACGATTATGGGCTTGAATAATATTATTAATGAGATGAAAAAGTATAATATATCACTTTTAGCTGTAGCGCTTATTATGGCGATTGTTTCTTGTACGAAAGAAAAGGACAATCCCGAAGCCAATAGTATCAATAGATCCCAGATGAAAACAGTAACACTTTCTGCCCAAATAATTCAAACCAAAACCACATTGGATGCCGACCACTTCAAACTGGTTTGGAGTGCAGGGGATAAGGTTAGTCTTTTCAATGACCAAGACAATACCAATGCAGAAGTTAATTATATTTCAGGAGGAGATATTGTCGTTGAAGTGCCTGTCGCAACTCATGACATTTATATGCTATATCCGTTCAACGGCGACAACACATCAGGGCCTGAGGCTGCAGATATTTCCATTGCCGCTAATCAGATTCAGACAAATCCGGGTCAGTTAAATGGCTATTACTATCCGATGGTGGCCAAAGGCACTGTCGGAGTCGATAACAAGGCATTTGTGGCGTTCTATCCAGTTGCTGGCGCTCTCGCCTTGAATATTTACAAGTCTAGTCTTGATGGGGCCGAAGCCGTATCTTCTGTGACAATTTCTGTCTCAAATACAGGCATTGTTGGAGAACAGACAACGGATATTACAGACGATAACATTCGCTATGAATCGCCAGATAAAGATGGTCCGATCACTGTGACACTGACAAATCCGCTGTCGCTTTGCGACACGAAACCCATAGACAAGCGTAAGTTTGACGGCCAGATATATATCTGCCTTGCAAAACAGTTGTACAGCAACATAACTTTTAGGATCCGTACAGACAAAGGTTTATATACCATAACCTCAAATTCTTCCGTGTTTGATCTTGAAAATAACGATTTTTCTCCTATCAATATTGATCTTGCAAAAGCAAGCTTTGTAGAGTTTGTTATCCCTGAAGCTGTCGATCTCGGTCTCAGTGTGAAGTGGGCCTCGTTTAATCTGGGAGCATCCAAACCAGAAGAGATTGGAGACTATTACGCTTGGGGCGAAACGGAGCCGTATTATACCCAGGGGCACGCCTACGATAGCCCTTGCAGTGATTGGCATGCGGGTAAAACTAAAGGATATGACTGGTCTAGTTATTCGCTGTGCAATGGTACGTCATCATCAATAATCAAGTATAATCGCTCTGATAACAAACAAATCCTCGATCTTGAGGATGATGCTGCTTTTGTCAAACTCGGTGGGAATTGGCGTATGCCAACAGAAGCTGAATGCAGAGAGTTGATTAGTAACTGTAAGTGGTCATATGCGAAGGTAAACGAAGTAAAAGGCTATTTGGTAACCAGTAAGGTCCCAGGATATGAAAATGCCTCTATTTTCCTTCCTTGGTCAGGATTCCGCTCTGGCGTGAATATTATCAATTATCAAAATTATGGGTATTGTCTTTCATCTTCAAGATTCAACGAGACGGGTTCGAGACAATTGTATTTTAATTACTCTACGTATGGTGCGGGAGTCAATATTAATGTGAGTGTAGGGAACAACGCGCGTTGTTATGGATACACCATACGCCCCGTCACTGAAGGAGTTATCATTGTCGATGTCACCAGTGTGAGCATCAATAAGAGTAGCGTTACTTTAAATATTGGAGATACTGAGACCTTGACGGCAACATTTAGTCCTTCAAATGCAACGAGCAAAACTGTCTTTTGGAGATCAAGTAACACAAGTGTCGCTACGGTTGACGATAACGGTACAGTCACCGCTGTTGCCCCCGGCTCTGCAATCGTAACTGTCACAACAGATGATGGCGGATTTACTGCGACGTGTACTGTAACAGTATCTGAACCGACTACTGGATCACTTAATGGATATGATTGGGTAGATCTTGGTCTTCCTTCTGGTCTTAAATGGGCGACATTTAATGTAGGCCTTTATTCGCCAGAGGGGGTCGGGGAGTATGGGGATTATTTCGCATGGGGCGAGATCGAGCCCAAGGACAACTATGACTGGTCAACTTATATTTGGTGCAATGGTGATGATTATCTATTGACTAAATACAACACAGACAGTTCATATGGCCCTGTGGTAGACAATTTAACCATATTAGAACTAGAAGACGACGCTGCCCATGTAAACTGGCGTAGTGGCTGGCGTATGCCCACTGATGCAGAATGGACTGAACTTATTAATAATTGCATGTGGACGTGGGCTACACAGGGCGGTGTAAGCGGAAGGCTAGTCGCCGGTCCTAACGGCAACAGCATATTCCTGCCTGCTGCAGGAGGGCGGTACGACACGGATCTCATCAATGATGTCTTCTACGGATTATACTGGTCTTCTTCACTCGATACAAGCGGCTTGAGCAGCGCATTGATTGTGATTTTCACTTCCGACGGTGTCTATATGGACTATGACAATCGCTGTCGCGGGTACTCGGTCCGTCCCGTCACAGAATAGTGAGTATATTATAAAATAACATAGTATTGCTTCAATTATGAAACGGATCTTTACCATTAGCATTTTCTGCCTAGGTTTAATGATGGTTCTTGGCAGTTGTCACTCCAAAATGAAAAGTGACATTGCCGATCTTCAGCAGCGAGTCAAAGCGCTTGAAGACCTTACTTCTCGGATGAATAAGGACGTTGAGTCAATACAGACAATCGCTTCTGCTGTTCAAAATGGCAATTATATCACATCGGTCACTCCTATTTCTTCCGGTGGAGAGACCTCGGGTTACACAATTGCATTTGTAAAAGGCGACCCTATCACCATTTACAACGGCAAGAATGGTACCAACGGTACTGATGGCCACGACGGAGAAGATGGGCACACTCCTATTGTCGGTGTCAAGGTTGCTACCGATGGTATTCTCTACTGGACCTTGGACAATGACTGGTTGCTAGATGCAAATGGCCAGAAGATAAAGGCAGTCGGAACAGACGGTAAGGACGGAAACGACGGGAACGATGGCCTTAATGGCGAAGACGGTATAACCCCTCAACTGAAAATCGAAGACGATTACTGGTATGTTTCTACCGACAAGGGGGCTACCTGGACCAAGCTCAGCAAGGCGAAGGGAGAAGACGGCCAGTACGGCACAGGTGGTGACTCAATGTTCACGCATATTGATTATTCGACAAGCGGAGATTATGTGATTTTCTCGCTCTCTAATGGCGTTAATCTTCAAGTACCCACTTGGTCGGCATACGAAAGACTGAACAACCTATGCGTCCAGATGAACTCCAACTTCGAAGGCATAGGAACCATACTTGAAGCTATAGACCAGTCCTATTTCATCAGTACATATTCCACATTGATTGAAGACGGCAAGGAGATAGGCTACGCCATTACCTTCAGTAGCGGTGAGAAGATAATCATCTACAACGGTCAGGATGGAGAAGACGGGCATACCCCTCAAGTTGGCGTGAAACAGGACTCTGACGGTATGTGGTATTGGACGCTTGATGGAGAATGGCTCCTTAATACTGACAACGAGAAAATAAAGGCAGTAGGGGCTGATGGTGCTGATGGTGCTGATGGTGCTGATGGTGCTGATGGTGCTGATGGTGTTACTCCCCAGTTAAAGATAGAGGACGGATACTGGTATGTATCTATGGATAAAGGAGAGAACTGGACTCAGTATGGCAAGGCCACTGGTGAAGACGGAGTTGATGGCGATAGTCTCTTTAAATCCGTCACGCAAGATGAGAACAACGTCTATTTCACCCTATCGGACGACACCATAATAACAATTCCCAAATCATCTGTTCTTGAAATAACCTTTGACCCTGATGGAGAAGTATTTCTTCAGGAAGGAGTAAAGTCGGATATCACATATACAGTTACATCTTCGCTTACGCCAGTTACAGTAAGGGTTGTTACCTCCTCTGATATAAAAGCAAAGGTGACGCCTGCCGATTCGGATGGATTGACAGGCACCATATCTCTCGAGACAATATCCAAGATAGACGAGTATAGCCACATTGAAGTGATGATTGACAACGGCGCAAAAATGACGATGGCTAACTTGACTCCGGTTTCTTTTACCCCCGCATGGGTGGACCTCGGACTGCCTTCAGGTGTGAAGTGGGCGACCTGCAATGTGGGCGCAGCTTCACCCGAAGAATACGGCGATTACTACGCCTGGGGTGAGACGGAGCCAAAAAGTGAATATAATTGGGCAACATATAGCTTTTGTAAGGGTACCCAATCGTCACTAACAAAATATAATACAAGTAGTACATATGGTACCGTGGACAACAAATCCACATTGGAGATGACAGACGATGCCGCTAATTCAAAATGGGGTGGCAGTTGGAAGATGCCTACGAACTATGATTGGACAGAACTCAGAACAAATTGTACATGTGCTTGTACT
>JAEETP010000044.1 GCA_016290415.1 Bacteroidales bacterium | reverse complement strand
GTCGCTGGCGGTCTGCATAGCAATCATACGGGCGGCGTTCGCGCTGGCGTTGCTGCTTAGCAGCGTGGCATACATATCGGTGCGGAGCACCAGCGGCAGCAGCTCGTCCACCACCTCCTGTGCCGAAGGCTCCACAATAAGGTCGTCGTCGGCTGCGGCTGCGGCGGAATCGGTCCGGGCCACCGGCAGCCAGCCCCTGCTCACAATGCTCTGGCGGGCGGCATTGTAGTAATGCATATAAAGCAGCTCTACCCTTGAAAAACGGCCGCCTACGAACCCGTCTTCAAGATACCTGGCAAAGGCCGCCATCTCTTCGTAGCTCAGGGCATCGCCGGCTGCCACAAAATCTGCATTGACGTCCATCCCCGCCTTGCGGGCCATCTTTAAGACCTTCTCCCCTACAGGAATAATTTCTACCTGAGCGCCGTCTTCCTGCAGCAGCGCTACTCGGGACTGCAGCGCCTTGAAGATATTGGCGTTGTAGCTGCCGCACAGGGCGGTATTTGAAGAGAATACCACCAGGGCGACCTTGCCGGCAGTGCCCTCTGCCGCCAGAGAAGAATTTGCAATGAAGGCGGACAGGCGCTCCAGTGTTTCGTAGAGGGCGCTCTTATAGTCGTCCAGGCCACCCACCATCCGCTGCGCCTTGCGCAGTTTGGCAGAGGCCACCATCTTCATCGCCTGTGTGATTTTGAGCGTGCTGCTCACAGACGATATCCGGGCTTTTATTTCTTTAAGAGACGCCATTTACCTGCAGTTCTATTGATTGAGAATCGAAGAGCACACGGCTGCGGCCGCACTCTGGATCGCGGACTCAACTTCTGGTGTGATGCCTTTGGTGCGGATCTGCTCAAAGGTCTCGTTTGCAGAGAGTTGCTCCAGCAGAAGCCGTTCAAACTCGGGCACTTTCTCCAGCGGGATGTCCTTCATAAGGGCCTTGGTGCCGCAGTACAGCACGGCAATCTGCTTCTCCACCGGCATCACGGCGTGCAGCGGCTGAATCAGCAGGCGGGTGTTCTTGCGGCCCTTGTCCAGCGTCATCATAGAGATGGCATCCATATCGCTGCTGTACTTGCTGAATGCCTCCAGCTCGCGGTATTGCGCCTGGTCTATCTTGAGGGTTCCGGCCACCTTCTTCATAGCCTTGGTCTGGGCATTGCCGCCCACACGGGACACTGAGATACCCACATTGATGGCGGGGCGGTTACCCTGATTGAAGAGGTCGGTCTCCAGGAATATCTGGCCGTCGGTGATGGAAATCACGTTGGTGGGGATATAGGCCGACACGTCGCCCGCCTGAGTCTCGATGATGGGCAGCGCGGTGAGCGAACCGCCCGCCTTCACGCGACCCTTCATACTCTCCGGGAGGTCGTTCATCATCTCGGCAACCTCCTGCTGGCCAATGATTTTGGCGGCACGCTCCAGAAGCCTGGAATGGAGGTAGAAGATATCGCCCGGATAGGCTTCACGGCCGGAAGGGCGCTTCAAGATCAGGGATACCTCACGGTAGGCCACGGCCTGCTTGGAAAGGTCATCGTAGATAACCAGCGCGTGACGACCCGTATCGCGGAAATACTCGCCCACGGCGGCACCTGCAAACGGAGCATAGTAGCGCAGCGCGGCAGAATCGCCGGCGGTGGCGGCAATCACAATGGTATAGTCCATCGCCTTGTAGGTGCGCAGGGTCTCTACAATGGTAGCCACGGTAGAGGCCTTCTGGCCGATGGCAACATAGATGCAGTATACGGGATCACCGTTTTCGTATCCGGCACGCTGGTTAATGATGGTGTCTATTGCAATGGAAGTCTTTCCTGTCTGACGGTCGCCGATAATCAACTCGCGCTGGCCGCGGCCAATGGGAATCATTGAATCTATGGCCTTGATGCCCGTCTGCAGCGGTTCATTCACCGGCTGGCGGAAAATCACGCCCGGCGCCTTGCGCTCCAGCGGCATACGGAAGCTCTCGCCAGTGATTTCGCCACCGCCGTCCAAAGGCTCTCCCAGAGGGGTGATAACCCTGCCGAGCATAGACTCGCGGACATCTATGGAGGCTGTGCGGTAGGTGCGGCGCACCACGTCGCCCTCCTTCACCGTGTCGGTGGAGCCCAGCAGCACTGCTCCCACATTGTCCACCTCAAGGTTCATAACCACCGCCTTCTCGCCGTTTTCAAACTCCAGCAACTCGCCCGCCTCGGCAGAATTCAGGCCCCAGATGCGCACCACGCCGTCGCTGGCGGTGAGCACCTCTCCCACCTCCTCTGTCTTGGCAGACAAATCTACCTGCCGGAGCTCTTCCAGCAGCACTTTGGATATCTCAGAAGGCTTTATGTTCTCTTCCATTGTAAGCTAAATAATTCTCTTGTTGTTTGTTTCAAACGCTTTTCTAAGTTCGCTTAGCTGGCGCCTTACGCTGGCGTCCAGCCGCTTGTCCGCTACGGTGTAGACAAACCCTCCTATTATGTCGGGATCCACCGTGACCTCGATGTCCACGCTGGTGGCGCCGGTACTGGCCAGAGTCAGCTTGCGAAGCTTCTCAAGAAGCTCTTCAGAAGGCTCGCTTGCCACCTTAAGGCGGCCGTCGGCAATGCCCCGGGCCTTCTTGTACTCTGCAATGTAAGACTGTAGGATACGCCTCAGATACATCTCCCTGCGGTGCGAAACCACCATAGAAAGGAAACGTGAAAACGAGTCGCACCTGCCCGGCAAAGCCTTTACAAGAATATCCATCTTGGTCTGGGCGGGAAGCGGCTTGCGAAGATATCCCTCAATTGCAGGGATCAGCTGCATAAGCTGCCGGGCATCGGCATAGCACTCCCCGCTCTGCCCCTGTTCACAGCTGTATTGCTCAAGGGCAGATGCGTATCGTGATGCCAACAGTCCGCTGTTCATACGCTAACTTTTTACTTCGCCGGCAAGTATCTCCTGCAGCGTCTTCTGGGCCTGCTCGTCGTCTAGCTGCCCACGAAGCACCTTGGTGGCCATCTGCATAGCTATCATAGCGACTTCGCCGCGGGCGCTGGCAAGAATGGCCTCCTTTTCTTCATTTGCGAGCTTCTTGGCCTCTGCTATGATGCGCGCCGCCTCTTCCTGCGCCGTTTGCTGGGCATCGCCCACAATCTTGTCGCGGCTGGCTGCGGCATCTTTAAGGATGTTCACTTTTTCCCTTTCTGCATCGGCAATAATCTTCTTCCCCTCCTCCTCGATTCCGGCAATGCGGATTTCGGCGGCGCGGGCGGCATCGAGCTGGGTGTCGATGTAATTCTCACGCTTCTCCACAGAGCCGAGGATGGCCGGAAAGGCGAATTTTGCCAACACGAAGAAGACTACCGCAAAGGCGATGGTCATCCAGAAAAGCAAACCTCCTGATGGTGTCAGAAGTCCCATAATCTCTCTGAATCGGATTTGTTAGAGAGCCATGAAGCAGACTACCACTGCGAACAGGGCCACACCCTCTATAAGGGCGGCCACGATAATCATAGAGGTACGGATGTTACCGGCACTCTCGGGCTGGCGTGCAATGGCCTCCATTGCAGCTTTACCGATTTTACTGATACCGAGTCCGGCACCGAAAACACACAATGCTGCACCGATTGCGGCAGCGATTTTTGCAAGTTCCATAATCAATTAAATATTAATAGTTTATAAATAATTATCCAATTAATGTCCCTCCTGTGCCAGGCCTATAAACACGGCCGACAGCATTGTAAATACATACGCCTGGATGAATGCCACCAGCAACTCCAGGAAGTTCATGAATATCATAAAGAACACCGACACGGCAGTCATACTTCCGCTCATCGCCACACCCATATGGGCGGTTACGAATATGATGCTGCAGATGCTCAGGATTATCGAGTGCCCGGCAAAAATGTTGGCAAAAAGACGCATCATCAGTGCGAATGGCTTGGTAAAGATGCCTATGATTTCAATGATGGGCATCAGCGGTATGGCCTTCAGGAAAATGGGTACGTCGGGCCAGAAAATCTCCTTGTAGTAGTGCTTGCTGCCAAACAGGTTCACCGCCAGCATTGTGGCAAACGCCATAAAGAAGGTTATGGTGATATTGCCGGTGATGTTGGCGCCGCCCGGGAAGAAAGGCACCAGACCCAGCAAGTTGCTCACAAAAATAAAGAAGAACGCCGTGAGCAGATACGGGGCAAACTTGCGGTAATTCTCTCCCACACAAGGCTTTATAACACCGGTCATAATGGTGTCTATAAGCCACTCCATAAGCCCGGCCAGGCCTTTGGGGCAATAGTCCACATCCTGCTTCTTCCTGTAGGCGCGGGCAGTGACCAGGAACAGAATCATAACTATCAGCAGAGAAATTATCAGGCCGCAGGCGGTCTTGGTCAGGGAGATGTCCAGAGGCCGCTTTTGCTCGCCGCCGACATCCTCTACAATCTTGTTTTTGTATTTGCCTTCCTTGGCAAGATACAGCCCATAGTAGGTGCCGCCGTGGCAGATTTTGTCCGAGAGGAAGCAGTGCCAGCCGGTGGAAGAACGCACAATCACCGGCAGCGGAATGGCGATTTCTTTCCCTTTTATTGTGGTGATTTCCCAAATATAAGAGTCAGACAGATGCTCCATAACCATCTCCTTGGGGCTGAAATCCTCACCGTCGTGGCCAGAAGCCGCCGCCTTATGGGGCAGCGCCAAAGCCAGCACGACAGCCAGAATGGTTATGAAACAACGCTTCATCATTTCTCTGTGCAAACTACTATAGTGTTGCGGTCAACTTTTACAAAGCCGCCGCCAACCTGATATTCTTTCAATTCCGCGTCGGAGCCGTAGACAATCTTGCCCTGCACCAGGGTACTTACCAGCGGAGCGTGGTTCTGCAGAACCTCAAACGCACCGGCGCCGCCCGGCAGAAACACCTTTTCCACCTCGGCCTCTACGGCAGTCCCCAGCGGGGTTATGATCTTCAGCTTCATCATTGCTTAGCCTCCGCCAGCATCTTTTCGCCACGGGCAATTACATCGTCTATCGTGCCGGCATTGAGGAATGCCTGCTCCGGCAGGTTGTCCACCTCGCCGTCCAGAATCATCTTGAAGCCGCGCAATGTGTCCTCTATGGTGACCATCACGCCCGGCAGGCCGGTGAACTTCTCTGCCACATTGAAAGGCTGGGAAAGGAACCTCTGCACGCGGCGGGCGCGGTTCACGGTGAGCCGGTCTTCGTCGCTGAGCTCGTCCATACCCAGAATGGCGATGATGTCCTGCAATTCCTTGTTGCGCTGCAGAATCTGGATTACCCTTTGTGCTATGTTATAGTGCTCCTCGCCCACGATTTCGGGGGCCAGGATGCGGGAAGTCGATTCCAGGGGATCCACCGCGGGATAAATACCCAGCTCGGCAATCTTGCGGCTGAGCACCGTGGTGGCATCCAGGTGAGAGAATGTAGTGGCGGGAGCCGGGTCGGTAAGGTCGTCGGCCGGCACGTAGATGGCCTGCACCGAGGTGATGGAACCGCTCTTGGTAGAGGTGATGCGCTCTTGCATCTGGCCCATCTCTGTGGCCAGGGTCGGCTGATAACCCACCGCCGAGGGCATACGGCCCAGCAGCGCAGAAACTTCACTTCCCGCCTGTGTGAAACGGAAAATGTTGTCCACGAAAAAGAGGATGTCGCGCGGACCGGAGGCGGAACTGTCGTCGGCGCCGTCGCGGAAAGATTCCGCCACGGTAAGGCCGCTGAGGGCCACCGACAGACGTGCTCCCGGGGGCTCGCTCATCTGACCGAAAATCAGGGTCGCCTGGCTCTTGGCCAGCTCTGCCTTATCTACCTTGCTCAGATCCCACTTGCCCTCTTCCATTCCCTTTATGAACTCGTCACCATAACGGATCACTCCACTCTCTATCATCTCGCGCAGCAGGTCGTTACCCTCGCGGGTACGCTCTCCCACTCCGGCGAAGACGCTGTAGCCGTGGTGCTTCTTGGCGATGTTGTTGATGAGCTCCATAATGAGCACCGTCTTGCCCACTCCGGCGCCTCCGAAAAGACCGATTTTGCCACCCTTCACATAGGGCTCCAGCAGGTCAATGACCTTGATTCCGGTGTATAGGACCTCCTGGCTGGTGGTCAGGGTATCGAATGGCGGCGGGTCGCGGTGGATAGGCTGGGCGCCTTTCGGATCCAGGGCATCCATACCGTCAATCTCGTTGCCGGTCACATTCATAAGGCGGCCCTTGATCTGGCTGCCCACAGGCATCGTGATGGACTCGCCCTCGCTTATAACCTCCATTCCGCGGCAAAGGCCGTCGGTGGAGTCCATAGCGATGCAGCGCACGGTATTCTCTCCGATGTGCTGCTGAACCTCGATTACAAGGCTGCGGCCGTCTGCGCGGGCAATGCGCATTGCGTGATGGATGGCCGGCAGGTCCTCTTCCTTGATGTCAGAAGCGAACGCCACGTCAATCACGGGGCCGATGATCTGGGAAATGTATCCTTTAGTCATAAGTTGTTAATTTCCGTTTTCCAAAACGCCGAACAGGCCGAACAGCTGGGCGTCAATCTGGTTGGTGATTGCAAAGAAGTCCTCCGGATTGTTCACAAAATCCAGTTTGTCGGCTTCAATCACTATCACCTCGCCCTTGTAGTCGGCAATCCACTTCTCGTAGCGGTCGTTCAGACCCTGAAGATAGTCCAGGCTCATCCCCTGCTCGTAGTCCCTTCCGCGCTTCTGAATCTGCCCCACAAGGTGAGGCACGCTGCAGCGCAGATAAATCAGCAAATCGGGCAGGCGCACCATACGCATCATCACGTGGAAAAGGTCCATATAGGCCTGATAGTCACGCTCCGATATGTTGCCCATTGCGCGGTTGTTCTCTACAAAAATATTCACGCCCTCCATCACCGTGCGGTCCTGAATCACCGTCTTGTCGCTCTCGGCAATGTCCAGCAGGTCCTTGAAACGCTGCGTGAGGAAATAGACCTCCAGGTTGAAGGACCAGCGCTGTATGTCTTTGTAATAATCTTCCAGATAAGGGTTGTAGGTAACGGCCTCGTATTGCGGCACCCACCCGTAATGCTCCGAGAGCATCCGTGTGAGCGTCGTTTTGCCGCTGCCGATATTTCCTGCAACACCGATGTGCATATCCTACTCTTTTTCGCTGTAGTCAAAGCATCCGCCTATGCCGTCGTCAAACCAGGCTTTGTATTTCATATAGCCCTGGGCGTTGTTGTGCGCCATAGTGGCGATGGCCTCGCTGCCCTCCTTGACCTTTTTGGCGGGAATGCCGGCATATATGCCCGGTTCCAAAACCTGATTGCTTAGCACCACCGCGCCGGCGGCTATGATGGTATTGTCGGGAATTACGGCATTGTCCATAAGTATGGCGCCCATCCCCACCAGCACGTTATTGCCCACCTTGGCGCCGTGTATCACAGCATTGTGTCCAACCGACACATCATTGCCAATCTCCACCACACTGCGCTTGTGCAGGGTGTGCAGCACCGCACCGTCCTGGATATTGACGCGGTCGCCCAGAATTATCGGATTGACATCGCCGCGCAGCACGGCAGAATACCATATGCTGCAGTCATCTCCCATCTTTACATCGCCTATAACAGCCGCATTCTCAGCCAGAAAGCAGCGCTTCCCGAGAATCGGCCGGATACCGTTCAGTTCTCTGACAATGGCCATTATTGCTCCTTGCATTAAGTAGGCGCAAATTTACTAAAAAGATTTTGAAAACCGATTCTCTATATAAGCGGCTACTGAAGCCAGCACAAAATACACTGCAGTCTGCAAGGTCATCGCCCTGATTTCCGGCGCAATAGCGGCAAGCGAACCCGTGTTGCAGAGAGTCATATAGGCCCTGCAGCCAAAGGTTGAGGGGAATACGTAAGAAACATACTTCCAGAAAACAGGGAAATTAGAAGTCGGCCAGGTGAAGCCCGTGAGGAACACTGCGATAGGCGTCACGAACAGCAACAGCACCAGTACGGTCTCTCTTTTGTATATGGCGCTGGACCAGGTGAACGAGAAAAAGATTACATCGGTCACATAGAACAGCTGCAGCACCAGAATGTCGCTCCACCGGCATTGAGCTGGCATATTGAAAAGGTGCGGGACCAGAATTGCACCGTATGCGCCAAGGAACACGAAAATCAGCAGATAGGCCAGCCCGCGCCCAAGCACTACCCTTCCCATTCCACGACCGTCTTGCGGCAAGAAACCGTGGCCTTGCTCGCGCAAGGTTCCGGCCAGAGTCGAACTGCCGTAAAACATCACTTGCTGCAGAATCATCATCATCGCCATATAAATAAAAAACATCGTGAACGAGATGTTGGGATTATACTTGAGAAAGCTGTTGTTCTGCACCGGTTCTATCAGTTGCTCTGCATCCTGCCCGACATAGCCGGCAGCAGCATAGCGCTCGGCCTGTATGGAATGTATCTCGTCCAGCATCACAAGGTTGGTGGCAAGTGTCAAATTCTTGTAATACAAGAAAGTGGACATATCCGCATAGGTAGAGACTACTCCCTGCTCCACATATTCAAGGCGTTCGTCAAAATCCTCTGGAATGAATATGATGCCGTGCACCTTGCCCATTGCCATCAGCTGGCGGGCCTCCTCAAGAGAGAGGCATTTGAAGGCGATATCGCACTCGCTGGACGCATCCACCTTGTCAATGTAGCGGCGGCTGTAAATACCGTTGGACAGATCAACCACGGCCACAGGCATCTCCTCCACGACTCCACGGGAATAAATCCAATGATACAGCGGCGGATATACAAGCCCGGCGAACAGAAATATGAGCATTACACCGCCATCGCGGGAAATCATCTTGAGCTCATTTACAAACACGCTCCAGGCGTCGGCAACCCACTTGCCGAAATATGTCTTTTTAGCATCCATTGTCAGTTACGGGGGTATTGTTGATATTTGTAAGCATTGTAGAGCCGTTTGCTGCCTATTGCCGGCAACAAGCCAAACAGCAGCAGACATACGCACATAGGCCACCACCCGGCAAAGCCGGAACCGAAATAGGCTTCACGCACAAATATCTGATAGTAAAATCTTATCGGGTATATGCAGGACATTCCTCTCAGGGCTGCCGGCAGAGAGGTCACAGGCAGCGTAAATCCTGCAAACGAGAATGCCAGCACGCTGTAGAGAGCGCTTATGCACACCGAGATACGCAGCGTCGGCACCATCGACACCACAAACACCGCCACGGCCTCGGTGGCCAGCACCAGCAGCAGTGTGGCCAGCAGCATCACCCAGACAGAACCTGCCAGTGGATAGTGCAGCGGCCCGAACATAATCAACTGAAGCACAAACCCCAGGACAGTAAACAGCAGCGTGTATGGAGTCAGTTTGCCGGCAAGCGCCACCGCGAGGCTGTCGCCGCTGATGCGGAGCAGTTGCTTAGAGGTACCGTATTTGAGTTCGGAGGCCAGCGAATATGACACTACCAGCATAATGCACATTGCCAGGATGCACATCAGAACCATATTGTTCAGGTAATATGCATAGCTGGCCGGAGAATTGCCTATGTTGTGCGCATCTATCACCACCGGCTGTATGCGGGCCATAATTTCCCCCTCCGGAACGCCCTTTGCCCTGAGCACCTGGCGCTGTACTGCGCCATTGGTCAGATTCACCATAAAGGCTATATCCTTATAGGCGAGGGCGCCTCCGATGACGGGATACATAGTGTTCACATAAATCTCCATCTTAGGACAGCGGAAGGACTGCACATCTGCATCGAAATGCTCCGGTATGATGACATAAGAAGTTATCCTGCCGGCATCCATCTCGCGGCGGGCCGAAGATATGTCGTCAAAATCGACCACACGCCCCATCTGGGTGGCATCCAGCTGCTGGGTGAAATTGCGCGAAGTGGACGAATGGTCCAGGTCAACCACCCCTATGGGAAGTTTTTCAGGCAATCCCTGCGAAAAGAAGGTCAGGAAGAATATGGCAGACAGTGCCATTACTCCGACAGAACCAAGCAAGTACACAGGGCGCTTTGTCCAAATCGCAAGTTCGCGCCTGATTACCAGTAAAATGCGTTTCATTATTTTTCTTTTCTCTCAAGAATGGCACTCATACCGGGACGCAGCCCCTCTACCCTTGAATCGGGACGGGCGCGCACTTCGAAGGTCTTGGTGTCAAATTCGCCGCTCTCTTTGGTAGCGCGCCAAGTGGCGTAGGATTCGCGCACGGATATGAAATAGACGGTGGCAGAAACCTTGTCCATCTTGAGCGCGGGAATAGAAAGCAGAAGCTTATCGCCCGTGTTCATTCCTTCAAGGCGGTCTTCGCGGATATTGAAGGTGAACCAGGCGTCATCCAGGTCCTGGATGGTCATAATGGGAGAACCCTGCCCCACCAGCTCGCCAATCTTGGGATAGCGGGCGGCGACGATGCCGTCTGCGGGAGATGTCAGGTATATCTCGCCTTGATATGCATCAAGCAGGTCAATCGCAGCGTTAGCACGTTCTACAAGGGCAACTGCCGCATCCTTATCTTCCTGGCGGGCCCCCTTGACAGCCATATCATATTGGCTTTTGGCAGCGCGGGAAGTGGCGCAGGCGGCTTCGTACTGAGCCTTGACCTCGTCAAATTTCTGGTCGGAGACAACCTTCTCATTATGAAGAGCCTCTATACGTTCATACGACTTGCGCATCACGTCTTCACCCACCAGAGCCTTCTGCCACATCTCATAGGCACCGGTAATCTGTTCTGCCTGAGCACCGTTGTAAGCCTTGTTACGCTGGGCTACAGCGGCAGCGCGGGCTGCATTTGCCTCGGCAATCTTGGAGCGGATTTCGGGAGAATCTATCACCACAAGCGTGTCGCCGCGGCGCACCGTCTGTCCTTCTTCTGCCCGGAACTCCTCGATTCGCCCGGGTATCTTGCCGGAAACTCGATATTCAGTGGCCTCGGCCTCGCCCTGAATCAAGACGTCTTTGGGCCGGGAAACGATGTAACCAATCACGGACACTGTCAGCACTACAGCCACGAGTGCCAGAACTCCAATAAAGAGATTGTAATTTTTCTTTGCCATAATATTGATTTTTTATTTGTTGTCTGTTCTGTAACCTTCTGCTTTTTCAAGGGTGGCAGCGGCCATCTGCACTTCTACCCCGGCATCTATATATTCGCTATGGGCGCTGAGCCAGGCAGTATGGGCTGCCAGCACGGTGTTGGTCTCAACCACCCCGGCCTTGAAGCCAAGATCCGCCTTGCGGAGGTTCTCCTCGGCATTATCCAGCGCCGAACGTGTCATCGCAAGTTTTTCGAGGGCCTCGTCCAAGAGTTTACGCTGCTGGGCTACCTGCAGGGCAATCATTTCCTTGGCGTCTTCGAGCTGCTCTTCGTAGATCTTTGCCTCCGCCCTGGCCTTTTTGTAGCGAAACAGGTTCTCGCCGCCGTGGCAAATAGGAACCTTCACCACTACACCGGCGCTGAACATACCCGAGTCGAAGTTATTCTGAAAACCATTGAACACGTTGGGGTTGGATATCAGATAGTTGCCCATGAGAGCAATGGAGGGGAGCATTTCGGAGCGTACAATCTTTGCCTTGCGGTCATAAATTTCTCCGGCAAGGGCAAGACTGCGGGTCTCGGGACGGTCGTTGTATATATCTTCAATGTCCTTTCCGGCACCAATCTGAGGCAGGGGCACGGACTCCAGAGACTCGTCGGCAAGAGTAATGTCGCTCTCCAGCGGCAGGCCTATGCGCTTGCAAAGGAGCATCTTGGCCAGCGACAGACCGTTGCCGGAGCGCAGCTTCAGCAGCTCAGCTTCATTGACCTTGACCTTTATCTGAAGAATGTCGCTCTCTGTTGCGACGCCCTCGCGCACGGCCAGAGAGGCCTCGTGCTCCATCTGGTGCAACAACTCGCTGTAGGCCTCGGCCAGACGGGCCTTGTCGGATATGGAGACAATCTGCCAGTAGGCCTGATCTACATCCAGCACAACATCGGCAAACTTCATATCGTATTTTGCATCACTCAGCTGCCTGGCAAGAGAAGCAATCTGGTTGTAATAGACAATCTTTCCACCTGCAAACAGAGGCTGCTGGACAGTCACGGCTCCGGCAATTATGTTGCGCATATCGGGATGAAGGGCATTGTCTATGTCGCGGCCGATAGCATTTATCGGCTCGGATATGTCGGGCACAAGACCTGCGAGCGACTGAGGGTCAACCCCCGAGATAATCTGCATAACCGTCTGCCACATAGGGCTGCCCAAATACTCTGCTGCCAGGGCAGGATTTGTCTGTATTGCAGTCATAAGCTGTGTCATTTTTTGCGTCAATGCTGCGCTCATCTGCCCGGCAGCACCAGCTGCGGCCTGATTGAGACTGTTCTGAACCAGCGTTCCTGCATTAGTGAGCATCTGCGACTGGGTGTCGCTTATGAGCGCTATGTCGCGACTATTATGTATATAGCCGCCAAGGGCGCTTACATTGGGAAAATAACTGGCGCGGGCTATCTGTTTGTCATAGCCGGCCATCTGCCGCTCCAGATCGGCCTGGTTCAAATCGCGCGAAGCCTTGACAGCCATATCGCGGCACTCCTCGAGAGTCAGCAATGTCTGGGCCTGAGACAGGATGACTGTCGAAAGGGCCAGCATAATAGTTAAGACTTTTTTCATATATACTACTTTTTTATAATTTTTACCCTTGTTTGTGGCTGCAAAAATATGGACACAAATTCAACTAAAAAAGACCCATTACGGCCAAATAATTGTATTTTGGTAGAAAAAATAAACGATTTGCACATCATTTGGGCAATATTTATTATATTTGCGGAACAATGCCAACTAAAAGAAGAAAATGCAACACGAACCGCAGAATATAGATATCAACAAAATTCTAGAACTCTCCTCGATTGTCAACGAAGCTTCTCTCGGGAGCGACTTTATTCTTGGCGAAGCCGACGGGACGCGCGCACTGTCAAACAGCAGTATTCTAGAGACTCTCAAGTATCCGATAAAATTCGACGGCTACATTTTGTTTTTTCTGCAGGCAGGGCACTTCAAGATAGATTTTAACCTTAGCACCTACGAGGTGCACGAGCGCTCTATGCTGGTTACTGTGCCGGGAAACATTATCAGAATCGAAGCCCCCGACAGCGAGCACATACAGCAGACAAGACTGATATTTGTCGTATTCTCAAAAGAATTCATATCGGAGCTTCACCTGGATTTCACCAAAACATTCCACGACAGCTTACGGCTGCTTAACAACCCCTGCATCACTCTGGACGAAGAGCATCTGGCCCTCGCCGAATCCTACTTCAAGCTTGCCCGCCAGATTGTCAATTCTTCTCATCACAACAAGCGGCAGCTGATTTCCGGCCTGCTCTCTTCCCTGAGTTATCTGGCAGACGAGGTATGGTCGGAGCAGATAGAGCATCAAGATGTGAGCCGCACTTCAGACGATGCCCGCATCGTGCAGATTTACGACAACTTCATATCTCTGGTGACGCAATATCATCTTTCTCAGCGCAATATGCAGTTCTATGCCGAAAAGCTATACCTGTCGCCCAAGTACCTGTCCAAGATAATAAAGCAGGCTTCGGGCAGAAGCGGCCCGGAATGGATAGACGCCTTCATAATTCTCGAAGCCAAGAATATGCTGCGCCATTCGGACATCAGCATCAAGGATATAGTTTACAGGCTCAACTTCTCTTCTTCAAGCGTCTTCAATAAGTTCTTCAGGCTGCACACGGGTATGTCCCCGTCGGACTACCGCAAGGGGCGTATGTAGCCCCCACATCTACTGCTTCCCGGTGCAATAGTATGTCATTTTCTCTATGGCTATTGTGCACACCGGGCAAAACTCCTCGCACTCGTTGATGCGCATACGGCACTCCTGCACAGGACGGTAGACGCCTTTGGCGCGATAGCCTGCGCCCTCATACACTCCAAGTTTTGAATTAATCTCCGACTTTTGCTCTGCGGTGAGCCTGCTCCATATCCGGCGCAGGTCATTGTCCCGCTCCAGCGCGTCCGGCTCCGTGGGGACCTTCACGCCGGAGGGCAGCATATCCTGCCATTTGGAAGCGAAATCCACGAGCGTGGTGATATTCGGCTCCCAGGGTTCTATGCCCGGCGGGTATGTGGGGTCCTCTTCGTCGCCATAGTCATACTCATCTGCAAGGCCGGCAAACGAATGCCCGAACTCGTGCACAAACACCACGGGCGAAAACGGGTGGTCGGCCGTGCACAGGGTTATGTTATTGAAGATTCCTCCGCCGCCATAGCGCTCTGTATTCACCAGAAGGATAATCTGCTCGAAGGGCACAGTGCCGATGGCATCGTGCACCGCCACCAGAGAAGAAGATGTCAGGTAGCGGTCGGAATAAAAGGTGTCAAAATGGCTGGAGGCCGCGGTGCGCTTCCCGTCGCCCTTAGAGGGCTGGCTGGTGCCGCTCTGGGCCGAAGGCGCAAACACCGCCCTGACATTGAAGCGGGACTTGAGGCTGGAGAAGGGCGCGTGGCTGAACAGGCGCTTGTTAAGCCGCAGCGCATCTTCAAAAAACTTCTGCTGCTGAGCGGCGGTATAACCTTCTGCCACAATCACAATGTCGTAGGCACCCTCAAGCGGGCCGTGCTCCATAAGCACCTGGCGTGGGTTGCCATTGTCGGCAAACTCGCGTATCAGTATGTCGGTCGGGTCCAGCTCAAACTCCAGGGAGGCGCATTTGCTGCGGCGGTTGTTTATCAGGCTCAACTCTACCCTGACCTTCTGCCGCGGCTCGGGTATCAGCACCGGGCACTCGAAGGACTTGGCAATTCGCGTGGCCTCCTCCGTGGTGAGCCACTCCTGAAACAGGGTCGAGAAACTCTGCACATAGAGCAGCGAGCCCTCCGGCGAACGCACCGCCACCTGGGCATTGCCCTCCACCAGAAGGCTGTCCAGATTGCTGCGGCGGCCCGCCCACTCCCCTGTGCGGCATATCTTGCCAAGATACACATCCTGGCGGGAAGCGCTGCCGGCCAGAGTATAGTCCAGCCTCAGTGTGCGGCCGGTGAAATATTTGTCAAAGTCCTGTGCGGCAAAGGCATAGCCCGCCGTAAGGAGCAGAATGCTCACAAGTAATAAGCGTTTCATATATCTATCGTCTGAATAGCGCGCAGGTCACGGCGGTGGCTATGGCCACATTCAGCGACTCGCTGCCCGCCGCGCCGCGTGGATACGGCGGTATGAAAAGCCGCCTTGAAACCAGCTGCGTCATTTCGGGTCCTATTCCGTTTGATTCGGAGCCCATAACTATCAGGCCCTCCTGTGAAAGATCTTCGCCGTAGATATCATTCCCGTCCAGGAATGTGCCGAATACCGGCATACCGGCAGCAGTAAACTTCCGGGCAACTTCTGGCAGGTCGCAATAAATCACCTTGCGGCG
>JAEETP010000138.1 GCA_016290415.1 Bacteroidales bacterium | reverse complement strand
AAACTCGCTGTCTATTTTCACCAAGTCGAGTTTTCATTGCAGTATAATATTTTTCTTGTTCGTCACGTAATTTATAATGTTGATTTGCCGACATTGGATCAAAATCAAGTTTATGTGTAGTGTTTGCAAAAAATCCAGCTGTTTTTAAATGTCTTTCATATTTTTCCTCTTTTAAAGTAAAATTATTAATAGTTCTTTTTGCGTTGTCTAAATCTATATCATAGTAAGAATAATCTTTTTCTATGCTTTCATCATCTCCAAGTTGTGTTTGTTCGTTTTTAATCTTTTCTAATGCATTTTTTTGTTCACATGCTGTTAATTCAATTTCTAATAATTTTTCCGCTCTATCTACAGAATCAAGATATAAATTTAACTTTAATCTATCAGAAATAGTTGTAGATTTTTTATTGATATCAACAAAATTTATATCAAATTGTTCGTAATATATTTTTGAGTCTCTATCAAGCTTCATGCTTTCCGGGTGCAGATTAAACATTCCATAATCTTTAATTTTATCAAGAACAAATTTTTGATTTGTTTTTGTAGCCATTATAAGTTTCTGTCCATTATTTATAAGAAATTCTAAATTATCTAATGTTTCATAGCCTCTATCTGTTATCAATACAAGATTATTAAATCCAGCATCATTAAGATCTTTTTTGATTGTTTTAAGGCTTCTCGAATCTGTCATATTCCCTGGATATATTCGAAAATATACAGGTCCATGCTGGCTAAGTGTATATACAACAACCTCTACTGTTTGTGGAAGAGGAAGATGGTCTTTGTTGTAGCCATATTTAATATCAGCAAGAGATTTTCCCCATGCAGATCTGCTTGTTGAATCTACAGCACAAATTTCATCTGGTTTTAGCCTTGCAGCTCTACACTTTAAAAGTTCAATTCTGTTATCTTCTGTAATCTTTTTTGTGAATTCAGTGATAAATTTTGAATCCATTGGATCATCATAAGGAAGCTTTCTAGTGTTTGGCCATTCTTCAATATTATGATATGTATCTCTTTCGATAATTAGAAAAAATGCTATCGTAAGAATTATATTAACATAGTTTATATTTGCTTTGAATACAGTACATAAATCTTCAAATATTCCAGTGATTTTTGCTATTTCCATGAGCAGCCAAGAATCACCATAAAGACGATTCTCATTTTGTCCCTCTGGGATCATCGCGCTGGCATCGGGCAGTCCCGGGAGGACTTTAGTTTCACTAAGGTCCCAGTCTTCCGGAAAAATGAGCTTGGAGCGCTCCTCACCCGAAGCAAGGATGTATGTGCTGTTGGGATGAAAGCGCAGATTCTTGTCGACCGTCCCCCAGTGGACGCGCGTGTACTCCCTCTTTCCAGTTTCGGGATTCACTGCCCCTGGCTGGGTAGAGGCATATCTATAGCCCTTGTCTACATGCAGGCGTACTCGATATGGGCTCAGCGGGTCTGGCTTCCTTGACATGGCAACCTCCTTACCTAGAATAATATTCTAAATAAGGGTTGCCTGGCAAGGGGGTACAACAATAAAAATTTCGTTAAAAATCAATGTGTTAGAATTTTTCTAGTTTTTCATAGTAGAAAAAAAAGGAAAATTCAGAGAGGTAGGAGTAGTTCGCGGCCACGACGAGCATAAGGCCTGCGCCGAGGGCCAGGGCCAAGACCGCGCCAGGGGGATGAAGGTGGTGCCGGGCATGACGAAGGCGTCTCAGCCCACAATGATGCCGAAGGCGAAGGCCCATACGTCCAGCTGGGAGAGGTGCCTTTCCAGCCGCCTGCCTGTCTCTGTGCGCGCGCCCGTCGTCATGCCCTTGTTCCCACCGGGCCTGCGGCGATGCCCTTCAGCATCTTCTTGTTGCCGTACATGGCCTTGCCGGCCCGTTCGAAGACCGCGCCGAAGCACTCGTCGCTGGCCGAAAGTTCGGCCATGCCGCTGGCGACGACAACGCCGCCGGCACGGGCCTGCGCTTCGGCCTTCTCCCGCAGGGAGCGGATGAGGCCGAGGCGGTCCTCGTAGTCCTGGCCGCTGAGCACGGCCACGAACTCGTCGTTGCCGATGCGGTAGACGGGGCTGTGCTTGAAGGTCGTGCAGACGATGGTGGCGGCGTCCTTGATGAGCTGGTCGTCCGCCTGGCGGCCCAGGGTGCCGTTGACCTCCTTGAGGCCGTTCACGCCGCAGACCACCACGGCGAAGGAGCAGCCGCCTTCGGCCATGCGCCTGTTCCAGTCCTCCTCAGTGGCCGCGAAGACGCGCTTTGTCTTGACGCCGGTGAGTGCGTCGCGGTTGGCAAACTCCTGGGCCAGGCGCAGGGCCTGGGACTGCTCGGCCTCGCGATGCAGGACCTCGGAAATCTGGCTGTTGACGTTGGTCACGCCGAGGATGACGTGGCGGCGGTCGCCGGGTTCGGCGTAGGCCGCCTTGAGGCGGTAGTAGACGAGCTTGCAGCCGCTGATCACGCGGTAGTCGATGAAGAGGGCGGGGTGTTCGGCGAGGGCCGCCTCGAGGGATGCGCGCTGGATGGCCTTGGCCAGGCGCTCTTGGTCGCCGGCGTAGACCGCCTTCGGGATGTTGCGCAGAACTTCGCCGAAGAAGTCTGTGCCCGAGACCTCGAGCTTGAGGTCGCGGTACTCGTCGCTGGCCACGAACTCCATGTAGGTTCCGGTCTCCAGGTCGACGTAGTAGATGCTCTCCATATCTCTGGCGAGGGCCTTCGAGAGGCTGCTGAAATTGAGGGCGTTCTCTTCCTCCGCGGGCCTGGCCTGGCGGATAGGGTCATTCACCCTGCACACGCCGCAAACGATATGGTGCCCATCGCCCTGATCGGCGCGGACCACTTTCAGGCTGTAGTAGACGGGGGCGCCTGCGACCACGAGGCGGTAGGTCATGGAGAAGGGCTGGGCGCCCACGAGCTGGCTCAGCAGCGCCTCCCTGCGCAGGTTGAGAAGTACGCGCTCCCGGTCGGGCTCGAAGACCAGCCTGGGGACGTTCGTCTCCACGTCGGCAAAGAAGTCGCTGCCGGCGCGCTGCATCTGCAGATCCTCGTAGCTGCCTTTCGAGTTGAAGACAACGTAGTCGCCAGTCTCGGTGTCCACGTAGTAGACGCTCTCAAAGCCGCTGGAGAGGGCGTAGC
>JAEETP010000043.1 GCA_016290415.1 Bacteroidales bacterium | reverse complement strand
ATGGTTTGTAACCCTGGGTGATATATGCCGTTCTGGTGGCAGAAGAGCTGTTGCTGCGGGAGTAAAATTTGACGGCGACGCAGCCGGTGGTCCAGCTGTCGGTCTGGGGTATGGTCACGGTGACCACATCGTCGCCTATTCCGGTCTCTTTGGAAACAGTGGCAGGGCACGCTTCGTCCATAACAATCTTCCAGGGAAGGTCGGTCATAACCGTAATGTCCACGCTGCCGCCGGTGTAGGGCACCTCGGACAGGCTGGGGGTGATGGCTATGGACGCGCTGAAGTTATCCGTGCACTTAGCCGAAAGAAGCGCAGCCGCAACAAGTATCAGAAAGGCTTTTCTCATAATTACGGCAAAGATATTAAAAATTTGTAACTTTGCCTTTCGATATGAAAAAGTGGCTCATAGGTTTATGCTTCTCTGCAATGGTGGCGGCGTGTCTTTTCTCCACCTCTTGCGAGAAGTACGCATTGCCCTATCTGGAGTGCAACATTGACACCATTCAGGCGCCTGTCTCCGGCGGCGTCTACGATGTCTTGATTACATCCAACGTCAGATGGGCGTTCTCCAGCGAGACTGTTCCCGAGTGGATTTACATTGACGTAAAGGACGGAAACGGCGGATATGTGGATACCGAGTTTCCCCTCAAGATCAAGGTTTATGAGAACAAAGACGCCGCAGACCGCACCAGTGTGATGGTGTTTACCTCTGCAACACTCTCGCGCAAGTTTGTGGTGGAGCAGAAGGGAACAGGAGTGGAACCGGAGCCTGAACAGGGAGAAGGCGGGGGCGAGTAGCGCTATTTCATCCCGCAGATTTCGCGGCACAGATCCTTTGCGTCGAGTTTTTCCCAAGTGAAGAATTCGACTTCTTTTTTGTATTCCTTTTCGCCGTCAAAGAAAGTGACTTTCTTCTTATAGGGCTTGCGGCCAAAGTGGCCGTAGGCTGCGGTGGGAAGGTAAATCGGATTCTTGAGGCCGAACTTGCGGATGATGGCGGCGGGGCGAAGGTCAAACGCCCGGCCAATGGCCTCAGCAATCTCGGCGTCGCTCAGCCCGGTATGGTTGGTGCCGAAGGTGTTTACGAAGATGCTGCAAGGCTCTGCGATGCCGATGGCGTAGGATACCTGCACCATCATCTCGTCTGCCACGCCTGCGGCCACCATATTCTTGGCGATATAGCGCGCTGCATAGGCGCCGCTGCGGTCCACCTTGCTGGGATCCTTGCCGGAGAAAGCTCCGCCGCCGTGGGCGCTGCGGCCTCCGTAGGTGTCCACTATGATCTTGCGGCCGGTGAGGCCGGTGTCGCCGGCAGGGCCGCCTATCACGAATTTGCCGGTGGGGTTGACGTGAAGGATATAGTCCCCTTTGAAAAGAGCCGCCGTGGCGGGCCTTAGGGTTGCAATCAGTCGGGGAATAAGCACTTTTTCCACATCGCGGCGGATGCGCCTGGCCATTGCGGCGTCGCTGTCAAACTCGTCGTGCTGGGTAGAGAGCACTATGGTATGTACTCTTACCGGTTTGCCGGTGGCGGCGTCATATTCTATCGTAAACTGGCTCTTGGCGTCGGGCCTGAGATAGGGCATAGGCGAATTCTCTTCGCGGCGGATCTGTGACAGAACTTGCAGTGTGCGGTGGGAGAGCATCACCGGCAGCGGCATATACTCGTCGCCGTCGCGGCTGGCGTAGCCGAACATAATGCCCTGGTCGCCGGCGCCCTGGTCGTCTTCGCTGGCGCGGTCCACGCCGCGGGCAATGTCGCGGCTCTGCTCGTGCAGCGCCAGCAGCACAGAGCAGGAATTGGCGTCGAACTGATAGTCGCTCTTGGTGTAGCCTATGCGGCTGATTGTTTTGCGCGCAATGCTCTCTATGTCCACATAGGCCGTGCTGGAGGCTTCGCCGCCAACCAGCGCCAGGCCGGTGCTTACAAAAGTCTCGCACGCCACGTGACTGTTACTGTCGCGGCGCAGGAATTCGTCCAGAACTGCATCGGAAATCTGGTCCGCAACTTTGTCGGGGTGCCCTTCGCTTACGGACTCGGATGTAAATAGATAGTGCTTTGTATTCATATTTTAGCATTTTTTTAGTGGTGGTTGCAAGCAATGCCAAATCTGTCCACCTCATCTGTTAAACAACGCCGCAAAGATATAAAAGATATTGCAGATGCAAAAGTTAACAAATTGTTAATTGATATACCCTTGAAAATTTTAATTTTGCAACTTAAGCAAGACATTTTACATCAATTTATAACTATCTATGTACCAACCATTAAAACGTTTTATCGCCGTTCTGGCGATGGTGTTTGTTGGTGTGTCGGCCTTTGCGCAGGTCACTACCAGCTCTATGAACGGTCTCATCACCGATGTAGAAGGTGAGCCGCTCGCAGGGGCTGCAGTGATTGCCGTCCACACCCCTTCAGGCACGCAATATGCGGCTGCAGCCAACTCCGACGGCCGCTTTGTGATTAACGGTATGCGTACCGGAGGTCCCTATACGGTAGAAGTTTCGTTTATAGGAATGGAGACCGTTGAGGTTACCGACGTTATGCTCAAGCTGGGTGATCCCTACGAGCTCAACCTAATGATGAAGGGCTCAGAGACGCTGGACGCAGTTTATGTGGTCAGCGACAAGTCTTTCAATGCCACCAAGACAGGTGCCGGCGACCACTTTGGCCACACAGCCGTGGAGACTATGCCTAACGTGGACCGCAGCATCTATGACATTGTGAAGTACACCCCCCAGGCAACCGTCAGCAAAAACGGCGGTATCTCCTTTGCCGGAAGCAACAACCGCTACAACAGCTTCCAGATAGACGGTGCCATAAGCAACGACGCATTTGGTCTGGCTTCTACCGGTACCAACGGCGGACAGGCCGGCGCAGACCCGATTTCCCTGGATGCAGTGGAAGAGATTCAGGTGGTTGTGGCTCCCTTTGACGTGCGCCAGAGCGGCTTCACCGGCGGTGCAATGAATGTCATCACCAAGTCCGGTACCAACTCTCTGAAGGGTTCTGCCTATGGCTATTATATGAACCAGGACTTTATCGGCACTACCGCAGGTCCCATCGCAGAGGGCAAGGAGCGCACCAAATACGACGACGAGCTGGTGGCCCGCGCCGGCTTTACCCTGGGCGGCCCCATCATCAAGAACAAACTCTTCTTCTTTGCCAGCGGCGAGTTCTATAAGAAGAGCTACCCCAGCGTTTACAGCCCCGAACTGGACACCTACCCCGACTTTCTGAGCAACAACGCTGCAATTGGCGTGGATGGTGCCGAAGATTATAAAGACGTCACTTTCCCCGTGATTGTAAACGGCGTCACCACCAACCTCTCCCGCAGCGAATTTGTGGGTTCCCGCTTCAATCCTGCAATGGCAGACGCCATTCTGCGTCACTATGAGAGCACGTATGCTCCCGGCGAAGGCTATGCGGAGAGCCATGGCCAGCATCAGAAGAATGACCTCAACATCAACGCCCTGCTGCGTCTGGACTGGAATATCAACACCGACAACAAATTGATGTTCCGCTATCAGTTTGCCCACGGCAATTCCGACAAGTACGGCAGCAGCCACGACACTTATTATTTCAACAACTCTTCTTACAACATGGTGGACTACACCAACTCGTTTGTGCTGGAGCTTAACAGCCGCCTGAGCGAGATGGTGACCAACGAGGCCCGCGCCACCGCAGTGTTTGTGCGCGACCACAGGGATATTCCCTATGAGGGAGCAAACATTTATATTCCCAACGATACTTATACCATCAACCTTGGTACCGAGTATTCGTCCGGCCAGAATGCGATGCATTCCGACACTTATACTTTCACCGACAACGTCTCTATCCTTGCCGGCAAGCATAACATCACCCTGGGTACCCACAATGAGTTGTTCCGTTTCTACAACATTTTCCGTCAATATGCATTCGGCGAATATAAATACAACAGCGTGGCCGATTACTTCGCAGGTAACGTGAATGAGTTCTACTACAACTATGCAGATCCCGAACTTACCGGCGGCAGTCCTGTCTGGGGCGCTACCACCTGGGCAGCCCAGTTCGGCCTCTATGCTCAGGACGAGTGGAAACCGACCCGCGACTTTACCCTGACCTACGGTATCCGCGCCGATATGCCGATGCTTCTGAACAAACCCACCGAGAATGCCGGCTTCAACGCCTATGCAGAGACCTTCAAGGATACCTTCCCCGAGCTCTATAATGCGCGCGTGGGCGAAATCCCCGCTCCGACAATCCTGCTCTCTCCCCGCGTAGGTTTCCGCTGGTATGTGGATGACGAGCACACCGCGGTTATTCGCGGCGGCGCCGGCCTTTTCACCGGCCGCGTGCCTTTCGTATGGCTCTCCAATGCCTATAACAACAACGGTATGGAGGCCAAGAGCGTCTATATCCAGAACAAGAAGGGTAAAGACGGCGTAAATCCCTGGGAAGAGGTGCTTGCAGCAGCCGAAGCCAAGGGTGTGAGCGCTTTCACCAGCAATCCCTACGATGTTCTTATCAAGAACGGTTTGGTACAGGCTCAGAACAGCGGTATGACCATCAACACTATGAACCGCAAGTTCAAATATCCCCAGGTATTCCGCGTAAACCTCGGCTTTGACAAGACCTGGGACGGCGGCTGGACCTTCACTTTTGACGGCCTGTTCTCCAAGACTCTCAACAACATCTTCTTCCAGAACCTGGCCATCACCAGCGAGAACGTGCTTTATCCCGTGAGCAAAGATGCAGACACACCCACCGCTCCCTACTACAACGCGATGAGCAGTGCATATTCTACCATCGTTGCCCTGGGCAACACCAACAAGGGTTACACCTACTCCCTGAGCGGCAAGCTGGAGAAGTCGTTTGACTTTGGCCTGAACCTGATGGCATCCTACACCTGGGGCCACTCTTACAGCGTGAACGACGGCACATCCTCCGTGGCATATTCCAACTGGAAATACAACTACAGTGTGGACACCAACGCTCCCGAGATGAGCTATTCCCAGTTTGACAAGCCTCACAAGCTGATGGGCGTGATTTCCTGGAACTCCAAGCCGTATCTGGCAGGCCGTTTGGCTACCAACATCTCCCTGACTTATATGGGCGAGAGCGGCCAGCGCTACAGCTACACCTACAACGAGGCCAGCGACTACAACGGCGACGGCTACAAGGGCAACTCCCTGCTCTACATCCCCACCGAAGGCGAAGTTCCCCAGATGACCTGGGCAAAAGCCGGCGATGCCGCCAAGTTTGAGAATTACATCCGCGACGATATGTACCTGCGTTCCCACCGCGGAATGTGGAGCGAGCGCAATGCCGGAATGGCTCCCTTCGAGCATCATTTCGACCTGCACGTAGGCCAGGACTTCATCTACAACCGCGCCCGCGGCGGCAAGATCCAGCTGTTCGCCGACTTTATGAATATCGGCAACCTGATCAACCGCAACTGGGGTATCTACTACAACGGCTCCTACACCGTTCAGGTGCTCAAGGTGACCGGCGTGTCCACCGATGAAAACGGCGATGCCACACCTACCTACCAATATGCTCCCAAAACCATTAACCTGAGCGATTTCTACTCAAGATGGCGCTGCCAGCTTGGTGCAAGAATCACATTCTAATTAAGGGAGGACTCAAAATATGAAAAAGATTTACAATATAATATTGACGACAGTCGTCTGCCTGGCAGGTTTAGCCGCCTGCACACACGACTATCCTGTGGGCGAAATGGCCCGCAACATATCCGTTGCTCCCGATGCCCAGCAGACAGCTGCGGCCGGTCAGAGCTTTGACGTGGCCGTCACTGCCGACGGCGCCTGGGTTGCCGACACGCCCGACTGGATCAGCGTGACTCCCGCCAACGGCGAAGGCAACGCAACCGTGAAGGTCACCGTTGCTGCAAACGAGGGCGGCGAGCGCACAGACAATGTAAAATTCTACAGTGCGGTGGGCGATGTCTCCAGCACAACCATCGCTCTTGAAAGCACTCCTCTGGCTGAACTCACAGTGGTTCAGGCCGCAGGCGAAGGCCAGGGTGGTGACAATACCATCACCATCGCGGACTATCTCGCCCTTGGTGCCAATACTGACCCGTATATAATTACCGGCACCATCACCCGCGTCGCCAACACCAACTACGGCAACTTTGACCTGACCGACGAGACCGGTACAATCTATATCTATGGCCTTCTGAACGAAGAGCTAGAGGCTCAGAAATGCTGGAAGGAAAAAGAACTGGCTATGGGTGACATCCTCACCATCCAGGCCAGCAATCTCCAATTCTACGAGAAGGATCAAATATGGGAAATCGTGAACGCTGTTTATGTTTCTCACGAGAAGAGCCTTATCGACGTTGACGCCGAATTGATAGAGGTTGGCAAAGAGGGCGCGGACTTCACTGTTGTCGCCACCGTAAAGGGCGAGGATGTAAAGGTTGACTTCGATGCCGACTGGATCACCTTCAAAGGCGCCACCAAAGACGGCGAGGAGGTTACCCTCAATTTCACCGCCGATGCCAATACGGGCGTGCCCCGCAGCGCCGTGATCACCGCCTCCACCACCACCGCCAAGGGTGAAACCTCCACCAAGGAGATCATCGTAAAGCAGGACGGCAGCATTCTGACCAAGACCGTAGCCGAAGTGCTTGAGGCACCCGACGACGAGAATGTCCTCTACCGTGTGACCGGTTATATTTCCAAGGTCAGCAATATGGCCAAGGGCCGCATCTACATCACCGACTATACCGGAACCGTATACGCATTCGGCACCCGTACAGCCAAGGATTCCGAATCCATCGACCTCACGACTCTGGGCATCGAGGCCGGAGACATTGTGACCATCATCGGCTACAAGACCACCTACACCAGCGGCGGCAACAGCACCATAGAACTTGTAGGTTATGTGGAAGACTTCACAAAGGTGGAGGAAGTCACTGTTGAGCAGTTCCTTGCAAAAGAGGTTTCTGCCGACAAGTGGTATCGCCTGAAAGGCATCGTGACCAAACCCAATGCAGAAGAGACCGCAGCAGGCAACAAGTTTGACCTGAATACCTACGGAAACTTCCGCCTGATGGACGAAACCGGCCGCGCCTATGTATACGGCGTGCTCACCGGATTAGGCCAGCCCAACAACAAGCTGTTCGGCGAACTGGGTGTGGCAGAGGGTGACGAAATAGTGATTGTGGGCAACCGCGCAGAGTTCAAAGAGGCGCCGCAGGTAGGCAAGGCTTGGTATATAAGCCACTCCACACCGACTCCTCCCGAACCGCCGGTAGACGAAGGCAAGACAGTATCCGAAATCATTGCCCTTGAGAACGGTACCGAGGTCAACTCGGCTCCCAGCCTGGTTACTGCGGTTACTGCAAAGGGATTTGTTGCGAGCGACGGCACCAAGGCGATTTACGTGTACACCAGCACCAATGACTATACAGATTTCAACGGTGTGGCAAAGATTGGCGATATGGTCAAATTCTCCGGTTCCAAGACAGTATTCAACGGAGTGCCCGAGGTAGAGAAAGTTTCTGCACTTGAAGTTGTTTCTAGCGGAAATGCAGTAAACTACCCCAAAGCCACCGACATTACCGCAAATGCAGCGGAATATACTGCCGCCGAGGCGGAGTTCATAAGCCTTGAAGGCACCCTGGCCAAGTCGGGCAATTACTATAACCTTAATCTCGACGGCCTTTCAGATAAGCAGGGAAGCATTGTCAATCCTGTTGAGGCGCTTGGCGCAGATGCGTTCAACGGCAAAAAGATAAGGGTTACCGGCTATTTCAACGGCCTTTCCGGAAAGGGTAAATACATTAATATAATTGCCACCAACATTGCTGAAGCTGGTGCACCTGTCCCTCAGGAAATTATCTTTACCGACGCACAGCTTCCCACCGCATATCCTACAGAGGAGGCAACCTTTACCCAGAACGGTTACGAGTGCTATATCCTGAATGTGGCAAACTACGGCGACGGAATGCAGTTCAAGAAGAATGGCGGCTATATGGCCAACAAAACCGCTATGGACTCCGACATCAAGACCATAACGCTTACCGGCCATCCCTCAAAGACCTACTATCAGGGCAATCTGAAGGTCTATGCGGGCAGCACGGAGAAGCCGGCAGGTGAGGCCTTGGACGGCACACTTGGCGAAGACGGCAAAACCGAGACTTTTGCCGTTCCCGCAGGCTGCAAGTTCTTCAGAATCGTGAATGAGAGCGGCTATGCTGTGTATCTGGCAAGTGTCAAGGTAGAGTAGAAGAGGATTATAATCTTTATTGAAAGAGCCGGGGTCATTTGTTTGACCTCGGCTTCTTTTTTGCAGTCTTCTGAGTAATTTATTATCTTTGATAGTACTATACGACAAATAATGAATCAACACAGATACTGCATAATTATGGCGGGCGGAGCGGGCAGCCGCCTGTGGCCTTTGAGCCGGAATGCAAAGCCCAAACAGTTCATTGACCTTCTCGGCACCGGACGCACTCTGCTGCAGATGACCATTGACCGCGCGGCGCGATTTATTCCGCGTGAGAATATCCTTATTGTCACGGCAGAGAAATACCGCGAGGTGGTGGAAGAGCAGGCCGCCGGCATCCCCGGTGATAATATCCTCTACGAGCCGTTCAAGCGCAATACGGCTCCCTGCATTGCCTACGCCACATACAAGCTGCTGGCCAAGGATCCCGAGGCCGTGGTGGCAGTGGCGCCCAGCGACCATATCATCACAGACGAGACCAATTTTGTGGAGACCATCTCGGCGGTGATGGACTATGCCGCCGTGCACGACCAGCTTTTCACCATAGGCATAAAACCCACCAGCCCCAATACCAACTTCGGTTACATCCAGTTCAATAAAGACCAGCACACCGAGCCCGGTACGCCCAAAGAGGGGTTCCAGGTAAAGACTTTCACCGAAAAGCCCAACCTGGAGCTGGCCACCGTGTTCTACGAGAGCGGGGAATTCCTCTGGAACTCCGGTATCTTTATCTGGAACCTGAAGACCATTAAAGAGGAGATGGAGCGCTATCTGCCGGAAATGACGGAGCTTTTCAATCCCAAGGGCCGCAACGTATACTTCACGCCGCAGGAGAGGGATTTCATCCAGCACAGCTACAACAATTCGCCGTCCATCTCCATAGACTACGGTGTAATGGAAAAGACCCGCAAGGCGTGGGTTTTCCCTGCCGATTTCGGCTGGAGTGACCTGGGTACCTGGGAGTCCATCTACAGTTATATTTCAGACAAGGACGATTCCGGCAACATTGTCCACGCCAACACCATCCTGGGCGATGTAGAAGGCAGCATCGTGATGTCTTCCGACAAGAAAAAGCTGGTGATTGTGAAGGGTCTGAAAGACTATATGGTGGTGGACAGCAACAATGTCCTTATGATATGCCCGCGCGCCGACGATGCCGTCAAAGAGATACTGGTGGACTTAACCGCCAAAGACAAGGGCGAATATCTGTAAAAAACATTATCTTTGCGGCTCGATAGATTTTTAGCAAATGAACGAAACCATTATTGATGAACTGTCTGCCAGGTTAAAGGATCTTTCGGCAAAGACAGAGCAGGAGATAGAGGACCTCAGGGTCAAATTGTTGGGCAAGAAGGGCGAAATCACCAAGCTTTTCGAGGAATTCCGCACCGTGCCGGCAGAGCAGAAGCGCCTGTTCGGCCAGCGCCTCAATGTCCTTAAAAACGAGGCGCAGCAGCGCCTGGCCGCCCTGCGCGAAGCGCTTGAGGGCAGCGACAGCGCCGCTTCGGGCGAAGACCTTACTATGCCCGGCGACGATATGCAGCTTGGTGCGCGTCACCCGATATCCATCACCCGCGAAGAGATTCTTTCGATTTACAAGAAGTTCGGCTATTCTGTGGCAGAAGGCCCCGAGGTAGAGGACGACTGGCACGTTTTCGGCGCCCTCAACTTCCCGCCGGAGCATCCCGCCCGTGATATGCAGGACACATTCTTCATCAATAACCAGACGGACAACAATATCCTGCTGCGTACCCACACTTCTTCCATTCAGGTGCGCACTATGGAAAAGGGTCAACTGCCCATCCGCGTTGTGTGCCCCGGCCGCGTGTTCCGCAACGAGGCCATCAGCGCCCGCGCGCACTGCATCTTCCATCAGGTAGAGGGTCTGTATATCGACAAGAACGTTTCGTTTGCCGACCTTAAGCAGGCAGTGCTGCTGTTTGCACAGGAGATGTTCGGCGCCGACACCCAGATACGTCTGCGTCCCAGTTACTTCCCGTTCACCGAGCCCAGCGCAGAGGTGGACGTGAGCTGCAACATTTGCAAGGGCAAGGGCTGCAATATCTGCAAGGGTACCGGCTGGCTGGAGATTATGGGCTGCGGTATGGTGGATCCCAACGTGCTTGAGGCCAACGGCATCGACAGCAAAGAGTACAGCGGATTCGCATTCGGAATGGGCGTAGAGCGCATCGCAATGCTCAAGTGGCAGGTCAAGGACCTTCGCGAGTATTTCGAAAACGACGTCCGCTTCCTGAAAGAATTTGCCACTGTCGTGTAAAAAAATTTGCGGGACTAAAAATTCTTACTACATTTGCAGTCCCGTTTGACGGGAATAGTTCTTTGATGATTGCGGAGATTTTGTGCAAGCCGAGCGAAATGAAAACTCGTTTTCATTTCCGAGGCGCCGCCAAAATCAGCGCGATTTTTCAAAGAAAAATCGCGGAAATAGCTCAGTTGGTAGAGCACGACCTTGCCAAGGTCGGGGTCGCGAGTTCGAGTCTCGTTTTCCGCTCAAAATCAAGTAGTTAGCCATCAGAAACACTCTGGTGGCTAATTTGTTTTATATAACTAACTCGCTTTCCCTCAACCATTTGGCAAGTTTGTGCTCTACAAACTGAGCAAAGCACAAAACAAGCCGGAAACCAAATCTTTATTAAGATTGGGGATCCCGCCAGAGGTTGATCAGGATTTCCTGTCATTGTCCGTCTTGCTTGTTTCTGTTTATTAGACGCAGAATTTGCTGAAAAAACCACAACGTTAGGATACTTTTTATTTCATTGCGCCTTTAGCTCAAAAAAAGACGACACCCGCTTGGATGTCGTCTTTTTCTTGTGTTATAAACTCTGCTATTTGAAGAGTTTCTTGATAAAGTTCCAGATTACCAGAAGCACCACGGCGCCAATCACGGCGCTTACAATCTGGCCGTACCATTGTGACCAGAATGCTCCGGATGCACCCAGTTTGCCAAGAAGCCAGCCACCGACAACGCCGCCCAGAAGGCCGATAATGATGTTCCATATGAGGCCGCCTTTGTCCTTAACAACAAAGAAACCTGCCAGCCAGCCGGCGATGGCGCCAAAAAGAAGTGTGAGAATAATATTCATAGGCTTATTATTTGGGAATATATACAAATATAGCAAAAAAGCCTATCTTTATAGCATTAAATCAAAAAGATATGCGCACCTTACTCAAAAACGGAAAGATCTATGACGGCACCGGTAGTGAGCCGTTCGTGGGCGATGTCCTGGTGGAAGACGATAAAATAGCGGCCGTTGGCCCGAACTTGGAAGAAGCTGCAGACGAGACCATTGATCTTGGCGGGCTGAGCCTCTCCTCCGGATTTTTTGATGCCCATTCGCACAACGACTGGTTCGCCATAAAGAAAGAGCCGCTTAAATATTTCGAGCCGTTTATCCGGCAGGGTGCAACATCGTTCATCACTGGTAACTGCGGCCTTTCTGCCGTGGGTTTCGAGGCAGATTCGCCCAACGTGGACAAGATTGGCGGCGGTCTTTTCGGCTACGGCGACGATAAGACGGGCGTGTATCCCACGGTCAAATCGTTCTTCGAGGCCATCGACCGCAAGATGCCTTGCAACATCGCGACTCTGGTGGGCCATTGCAGCGCCCGCGCCAGCGTGGCCGGCTATGACAGCCGCGAGCTGAATCCCGAAGAGAAGAAGCGGATGCTGGACATTATGGAGCAGGGGCTCAAGGATGGCGCCTGCGGCCTCTCGCTGGGTATGATGTATCTCCCGGGACGCTTCGCCAAAGTGGCGGAGACCCGCGACGTGGCTCTTCTGGCAGAGAAATACGACCGCCCGCTTACGGTGCACCCGAGGGCGGAATCTGCAATCACTATGGACTATCCAATGTTCGGCAGGGCCCACAATTTACGTGCGCTGGACGAACTGGTTGAGATGTCCAAGGGCACCCACCTCAAGCTTCAGTACTCGCACGCCATCTTTGTGGGCACAAGCACCTTCAAGACCAAGGACGAGACGCATCGTATTCTGGACGAGCTGCGCGAGCAGGGCGTAGATGCCTGGTTCGACATCTACAACGAGCTTGTGGGTGTGTCCGTGATGACGGTGTTCCTGCCCAGCTGGTTTATGGAGCTGCCACCCAAGGAGAGGCTCAAACCCAAGAACAAGATGCGTCTGCACCTGGTCTTTAATAAATATATCCTGAAGATGCTGGGCTTTGGTTTTAAAGATATCCGGATTGCCTATCTCGGCCCCGGTTTGGAGGAGTACGAAGGCAAGACGGTAGATCAGATAGCCAAGGAGTGGAAAATGTCCTGCTACAACACCTATCTGAAACTCTGCGAGATGTCCAATTTCAAGGCCCGCGTGAATATGGGTCCTTACTCCACCAACGAAATCATAGAATGGCAGAGCAAGCGCGACAACGTGCTCTATATGACCGACGCCTGGGTGGAAGACTTTGGCGTGCAGAACCCCGCCATCTACGACAACTTCCCCAAGTTTATCCGCTGCTCGCTGCTGGGCCACGGTGACACGATGCCCCGCACTATCCGCAAGATGACCGGCGGCGTGGCCGATCGCTTCAGCATCCCTGAGCGTGGCTATGTAAAGCCCGGATATTATGCCGACCTCACTGTATTTGACGAGGCTGAGATGGCTGCCGCAACGCCCGATCAAACCAAATCATTTGGCATCAGCCGCGTCTTTATCAACGGCCGTCAGGTGCTCTCCGACGGCGTTTTGGACACCGAGGCCCTGAAGACCACCGGCCGCGCGCTGCCCAGCAAATAGAATTATCATCGATTAATCATAACCAGATTATACTATGTTTAAGAAGTTGTTGCCCATAGCGCTGCTGGTGTTTGCGCTGTTTTCCTGCAAAAAGGCTCCTATAGATGATATCGTTCCTGTTGCATCCATATCGCTAAATCAGTCCGAGGCTGAAATGCTGGTAGGTGAGACTCTGCCGCTTCAGGCGCAGATTTCTCCGTCCAATGCCACTGAGAAAGAGGTGATGTGGGGCTCTTCAAAGCAGAGTGTGGCAACAGTGTCCGACGCGGGCCTTGTAACCGCCGTGGGAGAAGGTTCTGCCAAGATTACGGCTACAGCAGGCGGCAAGAGCGCGACCTGCGTAGTTACTGTGGCCAAGCCTGAAGTGCCTGTGGTGCACGTAGGGAGCGTGACTTTGGACAAGACCGATGCATCGCTGGAGATAGGCCAGTCACTGACCCTCACCGCCACCGTGCTGCCTGAGAATGCCGCAGACAAGAGCGTTGAATGGAAATCCACCAACCCGGAAATTGCGGAGGTGGACCAGAACGGCAACGTGACAGCCATAAGCAGCGGCACCGTGACCATTACCGTAACCACCGTTGACGGGGAAAAGGTCGCCAGCTGCGAAATCACGGTCACCGAGGTTTTCATCCCGGTAGAATCGGTAACCTTCGAACATACAGACCTGATTGTGTTCCAAGGGGATTCCTATCAAATCAACGTTACCGTACTTCCGGAAAACGCCACCAACAAGACCATTACCTGGGCATCTTCCGACCCCGCGGTTGCCTCCATCTCGCAGGAGGGCATAATTACCGGTCTGGGCGGCGGCTTGGTAAAGATAACTGCGAAGGCGGGCGACATAGTGGCCACCTGCGATGTTATGGCGATTGCAATAGCCGATGAATGCGATGGTGTAGAAAACGGCCACTATTGGGTTGATATGGGGCTGCCGAGCGGCATAAAGTGGGCGACCTGTAATGTGGGGGCAGATAACTCCGCCCAGACCGGCTCGTTGTTTGCCTGGGGAGAAGTTTCTGCAAAGGATAGCGAGTCGAATCCTCCGTATTCTTTTAAAAACTTTACAACCGGAAAATATCTCAAATATGTGACCGAATCGCGATTTGGCGATATTGACAATCTGTTTGTTCTTGAACCACAGGATGATGCCGCGCACGTGCAGTGGGGCGGCGACTGGCGCATGCCCTCCCAGGCGGACGTGCAGGAGTTGATAGATAATACTACCTATGAACCTATTCAACAGTATGGCAAGTGGGGTGCACGCCTGACCAGCAAGAACAATGGACATAGTATTTTTATACTTACAGACAGCAATAAAAATGGTGACTATTTTACATCATCTCTAGTCAAGGCTTCCAACAACTGTGCGACGGGCATTATCTTACGTGAAGGCGGGATAAGATTCAGTAATTTCAGCCGCGAAATCATTTGTCCCATCCGCGCCGTTGTCGGCACGTCCAGCTATGTTCCTGTAGAGTCTCTGGAATCGGACGAGTCAGACATAACTATAGTCGCGGGCCAGACCAGGACCTTGAGCGTACGGGTCCTTCCGGAAAACGCTACCTACAAGACGGTCATCTGGACTTCTGACGACGAAAGTGTCGCTGTAGTAGACGAAGACGGTAATATGACCGCAGTCGGTAAAGGTTACACATATATCAGGGCAATTGCCGGTGGTAAGAAATACTCTTTCTACGTCAAGGTGATTCCTGTTCTTGAAAACCTGTCCATCGACCCCGTTGATATGACATTGCTGATAGGTGAAACCGCCTCTGTAACCGTCACTGTCTCGCCCGGCGATCTGTTTGATTACTACTACTATCAATCCGGCTATTCCGTCGCCGAATACAAGGTTCTCCGGCTTACAAATGTCAGCGATGATTATCATGGAAAAATAACGTTCAACATTACTGCAATAGCTAGCGGTGAGGCGAAACTGGTATACCACATAGTAGTTGACGGCGAACCCGTTGCCGTTACCTGCCACGTGACAGTGCCTTATGTCGATGATGATTACGACGGCGAGACAGACGGCTACAAATGGGTAGACCTTGGGCTGCCGAGCGGCATCAAATGGGCCACCAGCAATATTGGCACAGATTATTCCACCCAAGTCGGTCCCCTGCTTAAATGGGGAGAGGGAGAAAATGACCCGGTTAAAGTCAATTGGGGAGGAGACTGGCGTATGCCCACTGAAGCCGACGCCCAGGAATTGAGAGACAATACCACCTACGAGTGGATATCATATTATGGCGTACCAGGCGCGAAATTCACCAGCAAGATTAATGGTAAGAGCATTTTCCTTGCGGCAGATGAAAGGTATTACGGCATTTATCTTACTTCTTCAAACGATAACGGGAATGTTACATGCATCAACTTTTTGGATGATGGTGGACTCGGTATTAATTCTGTTTGGCAAGATAACAAGCACCCAATCCGCCCCGTCATCGGCAATCCTCCGTATGTTCCGGTGGAGTCGGTGGATTTTGGCTATTCGCACGAGTTTCTGTCAGTCGGGGATGTCAGAAACCTGTCGGTAGACATTATTCCGTCAAACGCTACCAAGAAAAAAGTGACCTGGTCTTCTGACGACGAGAGCGTGGCGGTAGTAGACAGCCACGGCAAACTTAGTTGCGTAGGAGTCGGAAGAGCCTTAATATACGCAGAGGCGGACGGTAAAAAGGATTTCTTCATTCTGAGAGTCGACCCTCATATCAATAGCATTACTATAGAGCCCTCCGAACTGAACCTGACTGTCGGTCAGACAGCGACCATTACAGTCAGGATAGATCCCGATGTGCC
>JAEETP010000042.1 GCA_016290415.1 Bacteroidales bacterium | reverse complement strand
GGACTGCAAATATAGTTATTTTTTCTCTACTGCCTCGCCCTTGCTGAAAAACTTCCACTGGAAGAGGAGCAGATAGATAGCCCCTACCGTGATGCAAGAGTCGGCAAAGTTAAAAATCGCATCGAAGAACCTGAACGGCTTGCCGCCCAACAGCGGCATCCAGTCGGGCCAGGTGGTGTCTATTATGGGGAAGTAGAACATATCCACCACTTTGCCGAAAAACGGCCCGGCATAACCGCCGCCGGCGGGAAAAAGCGTCGCCACCTGGGTAAAGGTGCTCTCGCTGAAAATCATTCCATAGAACAGGGAGTCGATGATATTGCCAAATGCACCGCACATAATTGCCGCCAGGCCATAGAGCACTCCGTTGGGAGTATCTGGTTTCTTGAGCAGTTTGCGGATGTAGATGATGATGGCAATGCCCAGGACTATCCTGAAGAATGTGAGCAGGAACTTGCCTATTCCGCCTCCGAAATTCATTCCGAAGGCCATACCGATATTCTCGATGAAATGGATCTTGAACCAGCTGCCGAACACGGGTATGCTCTCGCCCAGCGTCATATTGGTCTTGACCAGGATCTTGATGACCTGATCTATAACCAAGAGCACTACCACGAACAGCGTGAGCCTGGCACCCTTTGAGAGCTTCATTAACGCTTGTTTTTAGCCTCTACGGAGAGTGTTGCGTGCGGCACGAGGCGGAGCCTCTCCTTGGGGATGAGTTTGCCGGTCTCGCGGCAGATGCCATAGGTCTTGTTCTCTATGCGCACCAGTGCAGCTTCCAGATTCTGGATGAATTTGTACTGACGTGCGGCCAGCTGACCCAGCTCTTCCTTTGCAGAAGAGGAAACGCCGTCTTCAAGGGTCTTGAAGCTGGGGGATGTATCCTCGGTGTCGTTGCTGGAACTGTGGTCTACGGCTGCCTTCAAAGTGGCATACTCTTCTTTGGCCTTTGCAAGCTTTTCAAGAATCATCTCCTTGAACTCCTGCAGCTCTTCGTCGCTATAGCGTACTTTCTCTAATATTTCTTTTTTCTCTGCCATAATATCTAAATTGAAGTGTAAATATACTCAATATTTAATTATGCAACAATTTTCTCGACTTTGATTTCAATTTCGCCGTCGTCTTCCCATTCAACTTTCTTGCCACCGAAATCCTTGGCCAGCGTAATATTCAGCGCCAGGGTCTGGTCTTTCAGGTAATCGGCAAAGGAAGCCAGCGATTCGGCAACTTCGGGAAGATTCTCTATGGTGACATTTATGCGGTCGGTGACATCGAAGCCGCTGTCCTTGCGCAGATTCTGGATGCGGTTCACCAGTTCGCGGGCCACACCCTCCTTGCGAAGGGCGTCGGTGATGGTGACATCAAGCGCCACGGTGAGCTGGCCTTCGGAGGCAACCAGCCATCCTTCCATATCCTCGGAAGAGATGGTGTAATCTTCTGCGGTGAGCACAACGTCGCCCGACGGCAGGTTAAGCGAATAATCCCCTGCCCTCTCTATTGCGGCGATGGTCTGCTGATCCATCTCGCCGAAGAATGCGGCAATCTCTTTCATCTGCTTGCCGTATTTCTTGCCCAGTGTCTTGAAGTTGGGCTTGATCTTCTTGGTAATGAGGCCGGTGGTGTCGGTGATATATTCCACCTCCTTGACGTTGACCTCGCCCAGAACCAGGCTCTCTACCTTCTCGAACTGCTCGAGAAGATGCTCGTTGAGCACCGGAATCACAAGCTTTGCAAGAGGCTGACGCACCTTGATATTGACCTTGCGGCGAAGTGCCAGCACCATAGAAGAACTCTGCTGCGCCAGGCGCATACGCTCTTCAAGGTCGGCATCTATAAGGCTCTCGTCTGCCTTAGGCATCATTGTATAATGCACGCACTCTGCTTCGGGGCAGAGGTCGCGCCACAGGCGGTCGCTGTAGAACGGCATAATGGGAGCCGCCAGCTGGGCCACTGTCTTGAGCGCCTTGTGCAGCGTCTGGTATGCGGCAAGTTTGTCGTCGTTGAGACTGCCGCCCCAGAAACGCTTGCGGTTCAGGCGGACGTACCAGTTGCTGAGGTTGTCGCAGACAAAGGTCTGGATCAGACGGCCGGCGGTGGTGATGTCAAAGTCTTCGTATGCTGCGGTGACATCCTTGATAAGGGTGTTAAGCAGCGACACCAGCCAGCGGTCTATCTCACGCAGCGCGCTCTTGGGAGCCTCGGGCGCCCTGGGGTCGAACTTGTCCACATTGGCATAGAGGGCGAAGAACGAGTATGTATTGAACAGGGTGCCGAAGAATTTGCGGCGGATCTCGTCCACACCGCTGAAGTCAAAGCGAAGGTTGTCCCAGGGCTGTGCGTTGGTGAGCATATACCAGCGGAGAGCGTCGGCGCCGTATTCATCAAGGGCCTTGAACGGGTCCACCGCGTTGCCCAGGCGCTTGCTCATCTTGTTGCCGTTCTTGTCCAGCACCAGACCGTTGGAAATCACGGTGCGGAAGGCGGCGGTGCCGCTGACCATAGTGTGGATGGCGTGCAAAGTGTAGAACCAGCCGCGGGTCTGGTCCACACCCTCTGCAATGAAGTCTGCAGACTGGGTGAACTGCGGCTTGTCCATATTGCGAAGACCCTCCTGGGCATAAGGCATAGAGCCGGAGTCGAACCATACGTCTATCAGGTCGGTCTCGCGGGTCATCTTGCGGCCATCGTCGCTCACCAGGAAGATATCATCCACATACGGGCGGTGAAGGTCAATCTTGTTGTAATTCTCCTTGGAGAAGTCGCCCGGGGCAAAGCCCTTGTCCTTAAGCGGGTTGGAGGCCATAACTCCGGCGGCAACAGCCTTGTCGATTTCGGCGTAAAGCTCTGCCACGCTGCCTATGCACTTCTCGCATTTGCCGTCTTCTGTGCGCCATACCGGCAGCGGAGTGCCCCAGTAGCGGCTGCGGCTGAGGTTCCAGTCCTGGATGCCTTCCAGCCACTTGCCAAAGCGGCCGGTACCGGTGGATTCGGGTTTCCAGCGGATGGTCTTGTTTATCTCAACCATCTTGTCCTGCACGGCAGTGGTCCTGATGAACCAGGAATCCAGCGGATAGTAGAGCACCGGCTTGTCGGTGCGCCAGCAGTGAGGATAAGAGTGGACGTGTTTCTCAATCTTGAAGGCCTTGCCCTGCTGCTTAAGATCCACGCAAAGGTCTATATCAAGGGTTGCGTCGTCGGGGCCGAGATTCGGGTCGTAGGCATTCTTCACAAAACGGCCGGCATATACTCCGTAAAGATCTTTGTTCACATTGTTCTTTACGAACCCGGCGTCCAGGTCTTCCAGACGGAAGAACTTGCCGGTGCGGTCTACCATAGGCATACGGTTGCCCATAGCGTCCACCATCTGCATAGGCGGCACGCCGGCAGCCTTGGCCACTTTGTCGTCGTCGGCGCCGAAAGTGGGCGCGATGTGCACGATGCCGGTACCGTCCTCTACAGTGACATAGTCACCGGTGATTACGCGGAAGGCGCCTTCGCCCGGGTTGACCCAGGGGAACAGCTGCCTGTAGGCGATGCCTGCAAGGTCGCGGCCCTTGAACTCACCGTCCAGAACGCGGTAGGGATTCTTGTCGTTGAAGTGCGCGCCCACCAGAGCTTTGGCCAGCACATAAACGGCCGGCTCTTTGGTGTAGGGATTCACACTCTCTACCCTTACATAATCTATGTTGGGACCCACGCAAAGCGCGGTGTTTGAGGGGAGTGTCCAGGGAGTAGTGGTCCACGCCAGGAAATAGACCGGCAGCGTGGTGTCGTCGAACAGTTTCTGTGAAGCGCCGTTCTTGACCACTTCAAACTGAGCTGTTACGGTGGTGTCCTTGACGTCGCGGTAGCAGCCGGGCTGGTTCAGCTCGTGGGTAGAAAGGCCTGTACCAGCCGCGGGCGAATAGGGCTGGATGGAATATCCCTTGTAGAGATATCCTTTCTTGTAAATATCCTTCAGAAGATACCACAGAGTCTCGATATAAGCATTGTCATAGGTAATATATGGGTTGTCCATATCCACCCAGTAGCCGATGCGCTCGGTGAGATTCACCCACTCTGCGGTGTATTTCATAACCTCCTTGCGGCAGGCCTTGTTATAGTCATCTACAGAAATCTTTTTCCCAATGTCCTCTTTGGTGATGCCCAGCATCTTCTCCACGCCCAGCTCCACGGGCAGGCCGTGGGTGTCCCAGCCGGCCTTGCGTTCTACCAGATAGCCGGTCTGTGTCTTGAATCGGCAAACGGCGTCCTTGATGGAACGGGCCATAACGTGGTGGATGCCCGGCATACCGTTGGCGGACGGCGGCCCTTCGAAAAATATAAACTTGGGAGCGCCCTCCCTGAGTTTCAACACTTTCCTGAAGGCATCTTCTTTGCGCCAGGAATCGAGTACACTCCGGTTTACCTCAACCAAATCAAAGTTCTTATACTCGGGAAAATTCATATCTTTGTCTATAATTTAATAAGCGGCAAAGATAATATTATTTGCTTAAATGGGAACTATCGACATAGTGATTCTGGCCTGTTTCCTGCCGGCCATTTTTATAGGCCTTAAAAACGGCCTTATACGTCAGCTGGTGGCTCTGGCGGTGGTTGTGCTGGGCATATGGCTGGCTGTGCGTTTTTCTGACGTGGTGGCGGCCTGGATTACTGCTGCAAAAATCACAACGGAACCATTCTGGGCCAAGGCCTTATCTTTCGTGCTGATATTCGTGGCGGTGGCGCTGGTGCTTAACCTGGTGGGCAAGTTGCTCGAAAAAGTGCTGGACATCGCCATGCTGGGGTGGCTGAACCGCCTGCTGGGGATGGTTGTGGCCATCGCCACCGGCGCCCTTATCATAGGCACCCTGATCTATCTTGTAAACTCTGCAAATTCTCTTATCGGTTTCATCCCCGAAGAGCAGATAGAGCAGTCCCGATTCTACAAACCCCTTCTGACGCTTGTCCAGCAGGTGTTTCCATATTTAAAAACTCTTTTTTAAAAAAACTTTTTCTGTTTAGTGCTCTCAAAACGGGAAGTTTTGAGAAAAAAGGTCGTTTTCTGCCCTGACCACGTGCCATCTTTGTCCTCGACGAAAGGATGACTTGTGCAGACGGAAAAGGAGAGTGCCTGCCTCAACAAAATTGCACCGCCGGCGCCGGCCCGGGAATGTCTAAGGGGAAATGGAACCCGGACACCGGCTAGCGAAAGCACTCTCCTTTTGATAATATGAAAACGACTATGACCAGAAAAACCCTCACACCTGTAAAACAGCACGACCGCACCGACTGCGCAGTTGCCTGCATTGCCGCCATAGCCCGATATCACGGGCTGGCGCTGCCGCTTGCAACCATACGCCAGGCCTGCGGGGCGTGCGACCAGGGAACCACAATAAAGGGGATTATTGACGCCTGCGAGTCTATAAATATGGAGGCCACGGCGCTCAAATCCAAAGTCAAGGATCCGGATGCCATTGGCGTCGACTGTTTGCCCGCCATCCTGCACGTGACCAACGACGAGGGGGACCCGCATTTTATTGTGGTGAGTGAGATAGGCCCTTCGCAGGCTACCATTATGGACCCTGCCGAGGGCAAACTGAAGCAGATAGGGCTGGAGGCGCTGCGCAAAATGTGGAGCGGATATCTGGTGACCGTCAAGCCCGGCAAAGATTTCAAACCGGGCGACAGCACTGTGAAACCGGCGGTCAGGCTAAAGAGGCTTTTCTCCCTCTACGGGAAGCCGATCACAGCCTCTACCCTGCTCTCTGTGCTTTATATACTAGCGGGAATCAGTTTCTCGCTGTTTTTGCAATTCTTCATCGACAAGGTCATTCCATCGGGAGACAGCTCGCGGATAATCTGGCCCGCTATGGCAATGGCCGTTCTTTCTGTTCTTGCTTTGATAATTGGTAATCTGAGAACCAATGCCCTCTTGTCCGCAGCCACAGGCATCGACCTGAAATTAATCAGCGATTACATTACTCACCTTTTCCGATTGCCTGTGGCTTTCTTCAACTCACGCAGCGCCGGGGAAATAAACTCCCGGATAAGCGACGCATATACAGTAAGAAGGTTTGTCACGGAGGGTATCCCCTCGGTTCTGATAAGTCTTATAACCCTCCTGACGGCCTTCTTTTTAATGTTTCTTTTCCACTGGGAACTGGCGGCCTTGATGGCTCTGTCAATCCCGGTTTATGCCCTGATTTTCTACTTCGCATCCAAGGCGGCCAGCCGGTACAACCGGGAGATCATCACCGGCAGCACACAGTTCGAAAAACAGTGTGTAGAGAGCATAGCCGCCGTTAAAAGCGTGAAATATGCCTGCAGGGAGGCCGCCGCATCAAGGGCTCTGCAGGCCAGGTATATGTCGCTGTGCGAAAAAATGTACAAGGGCGGCAGCTGTGCCAACCGCTATTCGCTGGGAGCCGAATTGGTGTCAAAGTTTGTGACGGTCATTCTGCTCTCTGCAGGTTCGCTGGCCATACTGGGCGGGGAAATAAGCGTCGGCACACTGGTGAGTTTCTACGCCATCACATCGTTTTTTGCAGCGCCTCTGGCCCAGATAGTGAGTGTAAGCTCGCTGCTCACGCAGACCCGCATCTCCACCCAGCGGCTTTTCGAAGTCCTGGACCTTGAAGAGGAATGCGGCGGAGGCTGCAGCGTGCCCGAGGGGCAGAAAGACCTGGTGTTCGAGGGGGTGACCTTTGCATATCCCGGATCCCTGAATCTTCTGGATAATTTCAACGCCCGGTTTGAGGCGGGCAAGATAACTGTGATAAAGGGGCGCAGCGGCTGCGGAAAAAGTTCCCTGGCGGCCCTGGCAATGCGGCTCTACAACCCAAACAAGGGGATAATTTCCCTGGGCGGGATAGATATCTCCCTGTTCGATCTGGCGCAGTGGCGCAAGAAAATCACCATAGTGCCGCAAGATGTGCGACTGGTGGACGACACCATACTCTACAACATCACCGGCGAGAAAAAGGACTATGACCTGGAGCGGGTGGCGATGCTGCTGGTGGAACTGGGGCTGGACACCATTCTCCAGGACCTGCCTATGGGAATAATGTCGGTGGTGGGAGAAGGCGGCTGCCGGCTGTCGGGCGGGCAAAAGCAGCGGGTGGCAATCGCCGCCGCCCTGTACCGCCGCACCGACATCCTGATTCTGGACGAGGCCACCAATTCGCTGGACGCCGCCTCCCAAACCAAGATGATGCAGGCCATCAAACGGGTCAACGAGCAGCGCGGCACAACCGTGATAATGATTACCCACAAAGCCGACGAAATACCTATTGCGGACAGAATTATAGATATGTGAATGCGCATTCACCGCGGTGAAGCCTGCACGCCGCATATAATCTGCAGGCAGACAAACTAAAAAATACTACTATGGAAGAAAAAAGATTTTGTGGAACTGCTCTGGAGGGACTCAATTCTTCCGAGCTGAGCATCTGCGGAGGCGTTGCTGCCGAATTTGATCTTGGAGGAATTGTTGCCATCATCCGTAAGGTGATTGATTTTTTGGACGACTACATTCCCCAGCTGATCAAGGGGTTCAAAGACGGTTTTGACTTTGCAAACAAAAAGTAGGAGGAGCCGCCATGAAGACTAATCAGCTGGAAAACATCTCCACCCACGAGTGCTGCCTGGTAATAGGCGGCGCCGACAAGGCAGCGCAGAGTGCACTGTATTACATTGGTTATGCCATAGGCTTCATTGTCCGCTGCATCGCCAATCTCTTCTCCGGAAAAAGCCCTCAGGTCGAGGAAGCTCTTTAATGTTGGTTAGCGGGAGGGAGCAATGAAACGGCTGATTGCATCTTTGGTTTTTCTGGCGGCTACGCTGGCTTCGGACGGCCAGACAGCGGTGAAAAGTCTGGACAGTTGTGTAGAATACGCGCTTAGTCACAACTGCGACATACTGCTAGGCAAAAGCGCCGAAGCGCAAAGCCGGGAAGACCTCAGGCAGTCAAAACTTGATTTGCTCCCCTCTCTTAACCTTTATGTAAATCAGTATTACAATTGGGGACGAAGCGTCGATATGCAGGAGCTTGTAATTGTCAGAAACAGGCTTACGCGGCAGACAAGCGGATCAGTCGGCGCCTCGTTGCCATTGTTTGACGGGCTGCAAAGAATCAACACGATAGCAATGAACCGTCACAGGGCGGCCGCAGCAGCACAAAATGTGGTGCAAAAGACGATGGACGTCAAAACCGACATCGCCGGCGCCTATCTGGCAGAAATTCTGGCCAGGCTCACTGCGGCCAGACTGGAGCAGAGCCTGGAAAACGCCAATGTCCAGCTGAAGATCGTGCGCCACAAATATAACGGCGGAGCGGCAAAACGCAGTGACTGTCTGGAAATGGAGGCCCACAAGGCGGACATCCAGGGCAGACTGGCGGCGGCCCTCAGCGAACAGAACACCCAGATGGAGCAGCTTTGCGCTCTGATGGGCTGCGAGGAAAACTTTTGCACCGACACTTGCATTGAATCGGCCATAATCCCGCCCCCCGAGAGGGTCTGGGAAGAGCTGGAAGGGACTGTTCCTTCGGTGGCGGCGGCAGAAAGCAGCGTGGCGGCGGCAAAGTCGGCGCTGAGGGTAGCCAAGGGGGCGCTGATGCCATCCCTGACATTGTCTGCCGCATACGGCACCTACTACAGCGATGCCTCCCCGGACCCTTTTAAAGAGCAGCTGGACGGCAATCGCAACCCCTCCGTCTCGTTGAGTCTGGCGGTGCCGGTGTTTGACGGCGGCAGGTCTATGCTGCAGGTTGCAAAATGCAGGTCAGAGGTTAAAGAGAGTTCAATCCGGCTGGAGCAGGCGCGGCAGCAGGCGGAGCTTTATCGCATCCGGCTTAAAGAAGAGGCCGCGACGCTCTACGCACAACTTGCGGCAAGCATTTCAAAGCGGGATTTCTGCCGCGAAAGGTTGCGCGAACTCACCGCTGCCCACAGGTCGGGGGCAGCCACCACATCGGAATGGATAGATGCCAGCGAAGCCTCTGCCCAGGCCGAGTGCGAGTGCGTGCAGTGTCAGTGCAAATACATTTTTCAGTTGAAAATGATTGAATATTACAGATATGGGTGCAGGTAAAAAGAAAAGGCGGTGGTGGCTGCTCATTGCATTGGTGTTGGCGGCAGCTGTCATCATATCCCAGATTGGCAAAAACGGCCCTGAACGGGTAGAAGTCCAGCATCCGGCATTGGGGAGCATCACCCAGTCGGCCTCGGCTTTCGGCAGGATAAGGGCGGTGGACCAGGTCAAGATTTCTCCCGATGTCTCCGGCGAAATCACCGAGTTGTATTTTGACGAGGGCGACAGTGTGAAAAGAGGCGACTTGCTGCTGAAAATCAGGCAGGACGAATACCGGCTGGCAATTGAGAGAAACAGCGCCTCTCTGGGCAGCGCGATTATGGCCTGTGAGGCGCAGAAGGGAGAGGCCCGGCTTAAACAGAGCGAGTTAGAGCGTCTCCAAAAACTTTACGAGAGCGATGCCACCTGCCTTGCACAGCTGGAGCAGGCGCAGACGGCGGCAGAAACCGCGGCGGCCAGGCTGCAGGAGTGTGAATATCGCATCGCAGCAGAAAAAGCCGCCCTTGCAGCCGCCCGCAGCCAGCTTGCCAAGACTATGGTCTACTCCCCTATGGACGGCATCGTTACTTCTCTCAGGGTCAAGGCGGGAGAACGGGTGGTGGGGACAAGCACTATGGCCGGCACCGAGATGATGACCATTGCCAATCTGGACCGTATGGAACTGGTGGTGCAGCTGGGCGAGAACGACATATGCTCGGTAAAAATAGGCGACCGGGCAGAGATCAGGCCCGATGCCTCCCCCTCTTCTGTGCTGGAAGGGAGTGTGCAAAAAATTGCAGTATCGTCTTCAGGCAGCGGCGACTATGGCTCCACAACCGATTTTGAAGTAAGAATAAGCATTGATAATCAAGACATTATAAAGCTTTTACCGGGAATGTCCGCATCCGCCTCTATCATTACCGGTTCCAAAAACGACATTTTAACCGTACCTTTGCAGGCGGTTGGAGTTAAGGATGGCCGGGAAACCGTGTGGACGGTAGATGAAAAGGGACGGGTAAGCCGGGTGGAGGTCCGTTGCGGAATTCAGGATTTCAATAAGGTAGAAATCTGCAGCGGCCTTTCAGAAAGCGACCTGGTGGTGACCGGTCCGTTCCAGATGGTGAACGGAGGCCTTAACCCGGGCGACAGGGTAAAAACAGAACAATAATGTCACAGAGCAACAATTTGATTTTGTCCATAGAGACCAGCGGAGACTGGTGCTCGGCAGCTTTTTCCCGCAGTGGTGAGACATTCGCCTCAGCATTGATTGACACACCCAGGATGCAGTCGTCACGGCTGGCCCCTATGATAGATCAGCTGCTTAAAGACAACAGCCTGACCATCAAAGAGTTTGCGGCAGTGGCAGTGAGCAGCGGTCCCGGCTCTTACACCGGCCTCAGGGTGGGCGTTTCGCTGGCCAAGGGGCTCTGCTTTGGCGCCGGCATTCCCCTGATCGGGGTCGGCACGCTGGACCTTATTGCAAATCAGGCGATTGAGCTCAACGACGGCGAAAAGCCGGACTACATAGTGCCTATGATTGATGCCCGCCGGATGGAAGTTTATCAGGCAGTCTACGACAATACCGCCAGGCGCATCGGCGAAATAGAACCGCTGATTCTGGAAGGCAGTTCATATACGCAACTGCTGGCAAAGGGCAAGGTGCTTTTCTGCGGCGACGGCTGCAAAAAGCTATCCGATATACTCTATCACGCCAACGCCAGCTTCCTCCCCTGCTGCCCCGACGCCCGTTATATGGCAAAAATCGCCCACCAGAAATATCTGGCAGGCGATTTTGAAGACGTTGCCTATATGGAGCCCTTCTACCTGAAAGATTTCAGAATCGGTCAGAGCAAGAAGAACATCCTGGGGCTTTAATACTATATTTAAAAAAGACAGATTTTTTTACTAAATTTGCGGTTTCAAATGTTAAGTCGCAAATTTAGATGGCATACCTGAAATTCAACAAGGCGGAACTGGTAAATCTGGAGTACTCCCTCAAGCGGGAGCTGATTGCCACAAACCGCACCGGCGCATACGCAAACACCACCATCGTATGCTGCAACACACGTAAATATCACTGCCTTCTGGCCGTCCCCATAGAGGAGATGAACTGGCGCAGGCACATACTTCTCTCTTCCCTGGACGAGACTCTGATCCAGCACGAGAAGGAGTTCAACCTGGGCATCCACTGCTACGGCAAGGTGTTCGAGCCCAGAGGTCACAAATACATAGTCGATTACGAGAACGACCCTATCCCTACCATCACCTACTACATTGGCGGCATCAAGCTGCAGAAACAGCTGCTTATGGTAGAGAACGAGGACCGCGTTCTTATCAAATACACACTGCTGGACGCTCATTCCCAGACCACGCTCAGGCTGCGCCCGCTGCTCTCTTTCCGCAGCATCCACGCCCTGACCAGCAAGAATGACGTTGCCGACACCCGCGGCACCGAAATCGAAAACGGTATGAGCTACAAGTTGTATCAGGTGCTCCCCACCCTGTATATGCAGCTCAGCAAGCAGACTAAATTTACCGGCGAGCCTTCCTGGTACAACGGGGTTACCTATCCCGAAGAGTACCGCCGCGGCTTTGACTGCACGGAAGACCTTTTCAATCCCGGATATTTTGAAATGCCCATCAAGAAGGGCGAGAGCATAATCTTCTCTGCATCCACTGCCGCCTGCGACCCCGCTTCTTTCAAGCGTCAGTTCACCAAAGAGGTGGCCGCGATAGGCACTCTGGACGACTTTGACTCTACCCTGCGCCACGCCGCTTCGCGCCTGCTGTTCCACCGCCAATGGCTGGAAATAAGCAGCGGCTTCACCTGGCTGGGCGTGGGCGACCTGCGCACCACCGGCATCTGCGCCCCCGGCATCATACTGTACAATACCGGGAACGTGAAAGACTTCACCGCGGTTCTGGACGGCCTCACTGAGAAATGGAACACCGCCCTTATGAGTTCCTGCAACGACGTGGAGGCTCCGCTGCTGTTCATTGGCCTGATACAGGAATTCGCAGCCTTCTCCGGCCGCGGCAAGGCCATCTGGGACAAATACGGCGGCACGGTGAATTCCATCCTTGGCAGCTATATGGCCGGCGCGCGTCCCGAGGCCCGTCTGCACGACAACGGCCTGCTCTGGGCTTTGATGCCCGGCGTGGCTCTCAGCTGGATGAATGCCTATACCGAGGGCCATCCCGTGACCGAACGCGGCGGCTATCAGGTAGAGACCAACGCGCTTTGGTACAACGCCCTGCGCTTTGCCGCAAATATGGAGCGCAAGCACGCCAAGAATAACGATAAGGCAGCCCGCTACGAGGATATCGCAGACAAGATTGACCGCAACTTCTACAATATGTTCTGGTGCGAAGAGCGCGGCCACCTGGCCGACTTTATCGGCCCCGACGGGCAGAACAAGTTCACCCGTCCCAACCAGCTGTTTGCAGTGGCCCTCCCCTACAGCCCCATTTCAGAAGAGGCACAGGATATGGTGTTCAGGGCAGTCCGCCAGGACCTGCTCACCACCCGCGGCATCCGCACCCTGAGCCCCAAGAACCCGCTTTTCAAGGGCATTTACGACGGCAACCAGCACGACCGTGACCTTGCCTACCACAATGGCAGCACCCGACCCTGGCTGCTCCAGTACTATGCGATGGCCGGTTTCAAGCTCTACGGCAGCGCCTTCCTGCGCGAGGCCCGCGAAATGATAAAGGGCTTTGAAGAGGATATGACCATCCACGGCATAGGCGCCGTGGCAGAGCTCTACGACGGCAACCCGCCGCACTATCCGCACGGAGCCATCAACTCCGCCACCGCTACGGGCGCCATCCTCACGGTAGAATATCTCATCAACAAATATAAAGAGGAGGTATAACAATGAAAGTATTGATGTTCGGCTGGGAGTTTCCTCCCCACATCTCCGGCGGTCTGGGCACCGCCTGCTACGGTATCGTAAAGGGTCTCGCCGCCAACGGCGTAGAGACGCTGTTCGTGATGCCCTCTGCCAGCGGAGACGAAGATACCAGCGCCGCCAGCATTATCAACGCCAGCGACGTTGCCGTGTACGACACGTTCAAAAACATAGACGATTATCTGGACAAGGTTCAGTTCCTACGTGTGGGCAGCAATCTTATGCCCTACATTTCTCCGGAAGATTATTCGCTGCTTAGCGAAGAGGAGCGCCACTTCCAGACAATGGAGTTCACCTCCCACTTCCGCAGCAAATACAAATTCTCCGGCAAGTACGGCGCCAACCTCTATGAGGAGGTGGCCCGCTATGCAATGGTCGGAGGCGCAATTGCCGCAGAGCACGACTTTGACGTGATCCACGCCCACGACTGGCTCACCTATCTGGCCGGCATCGCCGCCAAGAAAGTGAGCGGCAAGCCGCTGGTAGTACACGTTCACGCCACCGAATTTGACCGTGACGGCGAGAACTACAACACCTTCGTCTACAACATAGAGAAGCGCGGTATGGAAGCTGCCGACAGGGTTATCACAGTGAGTGACTGGACCCGCAACATTGTTGTGAACCGTTACGGCATAGATCCCGCAAAGGTTGTGACAGTGCACAATGCAGTGGACTTCTCTGGCCGAAGCGATATGAAGGTAAACCGCACCGTAAAGGAAAAGATTGTCACCTTCCTTGGCCGCGTCACCCTGCAGAAGGGCCCCGAATACTTTATAGAGGCAGCCCGCAAGGTTCTGGACCGCTGCGACAATGTCCGCTTTGTGATGGCGGGCAGCGGCGACCTTCTGAACCGCAGCGTGCGCCGCGTGGCCCAGTTGGGTATGGCAGACAAATTCCACTTCACCGGCTTCCTCCGCGGAGCCGACGTGCAGCGGATGTTCGCCTATTCCGATGTCTACGTGATGCCTTCTGTATCCGAGCCGTTCGGCATCTCTCCCCTGGAGGCGATGATATGCAACGTGCCTTCTATCATCTCCAAGCAGTCGGGTGTAGCCGAAGTGTTGAGGCACGCCATCAAAGTCGATTTCTGGGACATTGATGCACTTGCCGACTCAATTTACGCCCTTGTTACCTATCCGTCCATTGCAAAAGTGGCCAGCGAAAAGGGTTATGAAGAGGTCAGCACCCTCAAATGGAACAACGCGGCCGCCAAAATGAAAGCCGTGTATTCCGAAGCAATCAAATCGAAAAATTAAAAATTATACAATATGGCAACTAAAAGCATTTGTTTGTACTTCCAGGTACATCAGCCCGACAGACTGAGACTTTACCGTTTCTTTGACATCGGCGCCGACGATCATTATTTTGACGATTTTGAAAACAGCGCCATTGTGCGCCGCATTGCGTCCAGGTGCTACCTCCCTATGAACCGCGTGATTGCCGATCTCATAAAGGCAAACGGCAAGAAGTTCAAGGTGACCTTCTCCATTTCCGGCACTGCCATAGAGCAGTTCAAGAGATTCGCTCCGGAAGTGATGGAGAGTTTCAAGGCACTGGCCGAGACCGGATGCGTGGAGTTCCTCGCAGAGACCTACTCCCACTCCCTGGCCTCCCTCTCTTCTCCCGCAGAGTTCAAGGACCAGGTCAAGCTGCACGCCCAGACCATAGAGGCCGAATTCGGTGTGAAGCCCAAGGCTTTCCGCAACACCGAGCTCATCTACAGCGACCACATCGGCGAGATGGTGGCTGCTATGGGTTACCGCACTATGCTCACCGAGGGTGCAAAGCACGTGCTGGGCTGGAAGAGTCCCAACTACGTATACAGCAACCCCCTGAACGAGAAACTGCACCTGCTGCTCAAGAATTCTGCTCTTTCCGATGACATAGCTTTCCGCTTCTCCAACCGCGCCTGGGGCGAATGGCCCCTGACCGCCGACAAATATGCCGGCTGGATTGCAGAGGCTCTGGAAAAAGATGATATCGTTAACCTGTTTATGGACTATGAGACCTTTGGCGAGCACCAGAAGGCCGACAGCGGCATCTTCGAGTTCTTCAAGGCCCTTCCTGCAGAGGTCGCCAAATACAAGAACATAGCATTCTGCACCGCCAGCGAGGCCACCAAAAAGCACGCTGCAGTGGCAGAGCTCAACGTTCCCTTCCCAATCTCCTGGGCAGACGAAGAGCGCGACACCTCTGCCTGGCTCGGAAACGAACTTCAGAACGAGGCGTTCAACAAAGTGTGCGCCCTGGAGACCAAGGTCCGCAAGAGCGGCGATGCCGCCCTTATGCAGACTTTCCGCCGCTTGCAGGAGAGCGACCATCTGTACTATATGTGCACCAAGTTCTTCTCTGACGGAGCGGTTCACAGCTATTTCAACCCCTACGACACTCCGTACGAGGCCTTCATCAACTATATGAATGTCCTGAGCGATTTTGAGATCCGAGTTGATAACCACACCAAGAAAAAATAACCATACCTAAATGAAAAAAGATATCAAGATGCCGGACTACCTGTTTGAAGTGAGCTGGGAAGTCTGCAACAAGGTAGGCGGCATCCATACAGTACTTGCAACCAAAGCATCCAATCTTAGCAAAGAATTAGAAGACAGACATATTCACATTGGTCCTGACGTGTGGATGCACACCCGCCAGAATCCCGAGTTCATTGTAGACAACGAACTCTTCAAGTCGTGGCGCGAACTTGCCGCACACGAGGGGCTGCGCGTGAGGGTCGGCCGCTGGAATATCCCCGGCAAACCCGTGGCAATCCTGGTGGATTTCAAGACCTTCATCACAAACAAAGACCAGATCTTTGCCAAGTATTGGGAGAAATATGGCGTCGACTCGCTAAACGGCAACTGGGAGTATATAGAGGCTTTCCTGTTCGGCTATGCCGCCGGCAAGGTCATTGAGAGCTTCTCC
>JAEETP010000137.1 GCA_016290415.1 Bacteroidales bacterium | reverse complement strand
TCGTAGCCCTCCTTCTCTCCGAAGGCCACGGGAACCACCGTTCCGTCGGCCAAGGTGATGAGTAGGGTTTTGCCGTCATCACTAAGCTCGATATCCTTGATGAGGCTGCGGTCGATTGCGCTGCCGATATTTGTCCAGGTTTTGCCTTCGTCGTAGCTCACCATCCAGCTCTCGCCCTCAATCTTTACCTGAGGGGATACGCCAGGCGTGCCGGGATTGCCTTGAATACTCTCGCCGGGGTCACCCTTGTCTCCCTTCTGGTTAAAGGTAATTGTCTTGCCGTCGGAGAATGTCAGTGTAATTTCGTTGCCGCTCTGCGAGAAGGCTGTCACGGTCTTGCCAGCGTCGAGTTTTGCGAGAAGGTCTTTGTAGCCGATGAGCTGGTTCATTGATGTCTCAAGTGCCGCCACGCGCCTCTGCAGGTCGCTGTCGTCATACTTGTTGCAGCCAGCTACCACCAGCGCTGTCAGCACCAAGAGTGAAAGAATCTTTTTCATAGTACTATGTTTTGTGTTGGATTCGGTTTGAGTTAATCAAAGGTAACCAATTCGCAGAGAAAAACAAAGGGTATCATTTCCGCCGGATTCACTATATTTGCGATATATGGACGACGAAAGATATATGCAGATGGCGCTGGAGGAGGCGCACAAGGCCATGGAGCAAAAGGAGGTGCCCATCGGTGCAGTGGTCGTGGCTGGCGGCCGTGTAATTGCCCGCGCCCACAACCTCACCGAGACGCTGACCGACCCCACCGCCCACGCAGAGATGCAGGCCATCACCATGGCGACCGAATATCTTGGCGGCAAATATCTGACCGACTGTACGTTATATGTGACGGTGGAGCCGTGCCCGATGTGTGCCGCCGCACTCAATTGGGCGCAGATTTCCCGCATAGTCTACGGCGCTGACGATCCGCGCCGCGGCTATTCGCTGTTCAGCCCCGGTCTGCTGCACCCCCGCACCCAGGTTGCAAAGGGCGTCCTGCAGGATGAATGCGCCACCCTGATGAAGGATTTCTTCAAGGAGAAGCGTGGCTAAACATTTTTGTTAGAATAAAATAGTTTATAACTTTGCACCCCCATAGTGAGATATGGTGTAATGGTAGCACTACAGATTTTGGTTCTGTCTGTCGAGGTTCGAATCCTCGTATCTCAACTTAGAAACCAACCTTTTAACGACACGTGGAACAGCCTCCTAGTTGCAATTTAGAAGCCCCTGCCGGCGATGGTAGTCTAGACGATTATCTGGCGGCAGAGATACTGTGTCGTCCCGCAATCAAACAGTCAAACCATAAAGTCGCATCCCAAAGATGCGGCCTTAAATAGCTTTATATGGCACTATTCCTTACAAAAGAACTTGACAACGAAGCCACCATCTACGTTTGGGAGATAACCGAGACCGAACAGGAGCTGATGGATATGTGCTCCATCCCGAACAACGAGCTGGAAGAGCTCAGTATGATGCGCAGCGAAGCCCGTCGCAAAGAAAAGCTGGCTGTCCGCGCCCTGCTGAACGAGATTTTCGACGACAAGGTCTACCTGGGTCACCACGACAACGGCCGCCCGTTCCTGCACAATTCGGCAACCGAGATAAGCATCTCCCACTCCGACCGCTTTGTGGCCATCATAACCCACCGCGACGAGGCGCTGGGCATCGACATCGAGAGCCTGGACCGCGACTTCAGCGCAGTGGAGAAAAAGGTCCTCTCAGAAGACGAGAAAGACGATTTGGGCGACAGGAACCGCAAGCTGCAGCTCGCCATTATCTGGTGCGCAAAAGAGGCTATTTTCAAAAGAATGTCGCTGCTGGACGTGGATTATGCCGAGCAGATAGAGATAGAGAAATTCACCCCGCACGACGAGGGCGAGATAGAGGCTGTCTTCACCCACAAAGACGGCACCGAGATGGAGTTCGATCTGGAATATATGGTGTTTGAAAACCACGTTATGGTGTGGTTGGTGGGTTAATAATCCAAGACTATGCGCAAGTATTTCAATATTATAGCGACTGCGGCCCTTATTGCCGCAGTTTTTGCATTCGCCGGCTGCCGCAATCACTCTTCCAAGGCCAAGGCCGACCCCTCTGCCAACAAATATGCTATGCCCGAGGTGCCGGCAATGGTCACCGACACCGACGAGGTGCTGGACTACCTCACCGCACACTATTGGGACAAATTCATTTCTGCAGACCGCCCCGGGGCGCAGGATACCTCTCTTGTAATGGGTTTTACCCACGAAGCCTTTGAAGAAATCTTCTACCAATATGCCCTACTGCTGCGCGCCGCCAAACCCGAAACGGGCCTCAAATCGGGCCGCGCAATTTTGAACAGTGTGGAAAACTGGCAGAAAGAGCATCCCGAGAGCACCCTTTGGGCCAACTTCACCGATATGTATTATCACATCTTGCAGGATCCCAACTCGCCCTGGCGCAACGAGGAATACTGCATCCCGCTGATAGAGAAACGCCTCTCCAGCCCCTTCTCCACAGAAGAGCAGAAGATTCGTGCAGAGAAAGAACTGCCGCGGTTCAACCTGAACCGCCTGGGAGAAAAGGCCGCCGACTTTGCCTTTACCCTTCGCAACGGCCGCGAGATGAGTCTATACGGCATAGACAGTGAGTATACCATCCTCTTTTTCAGCAATCCCGGGTGTCCCAACTGCCGCGAGGTGATGGAGAGCCTCCAGAGCCTGCCCGGCATAGACGCCCTTATTGCAAACAAGCAACTGGCGGTGGCCAACATCTATCCCGACGAGGACCTTGGCGAATGGATAAAGTATTCGGAGATTTATCCCAAGAACTGGCTCAACGGCTACGACCACCTGCTGGCGGTGAACAACACGCCTCTCTATAACCTGCGCGCCATTCCCAGCGTCTACCTGCTGGACAAAGAAAAAAGGGTCATCCTGAAGGATGTCCCCACCGACTTTCTGATAAGCTACATGGAGCAGTTTTTAGGCCGGTAGGCTTCATCTCTTAATGTATACTCAAAACTCGAAAGCAAATCAAGGGTAACCCCCTTGAGATAACCTTGTTTTGTGCTGAAAATCACCTTATCTTTGTGAATAATAGCTTTATTCAACCGTGAAAAAAATACTGTTACTCCTTATTGCTGTTATACTAAGTTGGTCCGTCTCCGCCCAAACCTACAACTACAGTTATTCACACGACACGCTGGGGAATAGAACATCGCAAGTTTATCAAGGGACGGCTGGGAGCAGGTTGAATGCAAGGGGGGATTCTGTGGCCATTCCGGCAA
>JAEETP010000136.1 GCA_016290415.1 Bacteroidales bacterium | reverse complement strand
CGGCGTTCCATCGGCAAAAGCGCCTTCGGCGAGAGAATACATTGCGCCGGGAGCGAAGTCGTCTGCTGCGCTGTCCCAGAAATTAGGGTTCAACTCCACGAACTGCGCCTCTTTCTGGTACTGTGCCTTGATGCTGTCCTGAGGGATTGCGTCTATCAGGCCGGTGCCGGGGATACCGATGGTAGATTCCAGACGGAATGCCACGGGGCCGGTCTCATAAGGGGTAGGATCGGTGTTGAAGGCACTCTCGGGAATATAGACTTCGGGATAAATGAGTTGATATTTCTCCCCGTCGGCAAACTCCATAGGAATACCGCTGGGCATTGAAGCCACCGGCAGCCAGTTGATGGAAATCTGCTCTTCGTCGATAGGAGGGAGGAATGGCTTTACTGCCATAGTCTGGGGCATACCGGTAACTTCGGCCACGTAAGGGCCGTCGTTGCTGTTGGCACCGTCTGAAGGATGATATACTACCAGCAGATAGCCGTTGCCGCGCGAGCGGACGGTATTCGCCTCATAACTGCTCTGCCACTGGCCGTGGCCGTAGCCGGGATGGCAGTCCAGGCAGGACTTGCGCACCATAGCCGGGCCGAGGCCGTCGAACGGTTCGTTGGTATAGGTGAAATCTCTTTCAAAGAAGGCTTCGCCAAAATTGAAGGCGGTGGTCAGGCCCTGCATAGTGACAGCGGGTGTCTCGTCTTCGTAGCTGCCGGCCAGGACATTGTTGGTGGTGCCAAGCTCTCCGCCGGGATACCATTCAGAAGCATCAAAGTTTCCGACGCTCTTGCCTATGTAATCTTTCTCTCCGATACGTGCCTGCTCGGGATTGTCGTGTGTGCAGGCTGCAGTAAGCAGCATCGCTGCCAGTGCGATAAAAGAATAACGTACTCTCATTATCAACAAATTAATTAGTCTTTGATGTCAGAGGCGGCTTTGCCCAGAGCGTCATTGAGTTCGCTGATGGCGTCTATGGCAGTCTCCACGCATTTTGCCTTGGGATCATCTACAAATGCCTTTCCGCTGCCTATGCAGGCGTCAAGTGCATTCAGGGCTGCTGCCAGCTTGCTTTCCAGCACGGCAGCATCTTCTTTATGGTTCTTCTTGAGGAAAGACATCAGGGAGTTGTTCTTTGCCTCTGATGCACCTTTAGCACCGTACAGGCTATACTGGATAGAGAGGATATTGTCCTTGAAATCCACAAAGGACTTTTTGCTGTAGGGGCTTTCTATATAGCTGGGGTCCTCTCCTGAAAAGGCCATACCCATCTTGCTGGAGAATACCTCATTGGCAATGTTGGCGCAGCCGGCGTCTATGATTGTCTGGGCAACCTGCTGCCAGGTGGCGTAAGTGCTGCCGGCGGCGGTTGCACCCAGCATATTCTCGCCATAGGTGCGGTCGGTGCCATTCACGGTGCAGTTGCGTTCTGCCGCCTCCACTGCATCTTTCTGCTCCTGGGGTGCAGCGGGATTCCAGGATACATTGAGCTGATACAGGGCGGTCATAAGGTCTTCTGCAACAGCCGCGGCAAAAATAATCTCTTCTTCTCCGGTTACGCCGCTGCCTTTGAACTCAGTGGCTGTTTCTTCTGCCTTGAGGGATGCCAGAGTGCGGTTTTTGCCATCGCGGAAAAGAATGAATTCGATACCGTGGAAACCCAGCGCGGACTCGCCTATAAGGTCTATGGCATCCATACCTTCTTCTGCAAGTTTTTCTACAGCGGCCTTGTTGCTCAGGTTGATGGCAAGCCTTGAGGCGTCAAGCGGCCAGGAGTCGATATGAGGGTCAATGCTGAAGTCTGTGGCTGCGCCAAACAAGAACGCCTCGGAGGCCTCCCAGAGGGCGCGGGCCGCAAGAAAGTCGGCGCAGGCCTTGTCTATGTCAGCCTGGCTCAGGGCATTCACGCCTTTGCTTTTCATAGCGTCAAGATCTTCGTAGAGATCCTTCCCGGCTTGGGCAAGGGAGCCGTAGGTGGCATAAACCACATCGGGCACATAGCCCTCGACAGCGGCTTTAATTTCTTTTTCATAGGCTGAAATCTCGCCCGACTCAATAGGATTGCAAGCGCCCAGCACGGCTGCGCCGAGCGCTGCAATTGAAACAAAAACTATAACACTAACCTTTTTCATAACTATTATTTTTATTTGATTATCTGTTGAAAAAACCCATATAAGCCACCCCTAACGAGATTGACGGCTCGGGATTGTACTCGCTCTTGAGAAAGCGGTGTGAGTATTCGCACTTGACGGCAATCTGCTCTATCGGCATATAATTAATACCGGCCGCTATGCGCACCTTTTGCGTGTATGTGGCACTTTGCTGCCCTTCTGCCGGGATATAAGGATTATAGGCTTCGCCGCGGCCGAACACGTACAGCTTCTGGCCATCGGTGCGCAAGTTGAACCAGGGGAGAATATCATAACCCGCCTCGATGCCGGCCGCATAGGCTGCTTTGCCCACCGGCGACGATGAGTAGGGCGAGTCGTTTGCCGCACGCACTGCCTTGGCCTTGCTTATGGCGGCACAGTCGCCCAGAAGCGCATAATCGGCATTGCCGCGCACAGTCAGGCGCCGTCCTTTATAAACAAAGTCAAACGAGCCTATCCCCAGAGGACCGCGGTCTTTGTCGTAGGTCAGGCCTTCGCCGTGAAGGTCGTTGGGGTAGGTGTTATGCATCGTGTTTCCAAAGTAGCCGCTCAGGCTTAGTCGCAGGTTTCGGACAGAGTAATTGTCTATGCGTGCGGCAAAGCCATAGGTGTTGGCAACCTTGAATTCGTATGGGCTTCCGGCGCCTTTCTTTATGAAATTGTCGGTGTTGAACATAAAGCCGTCCAGCCCGGCCACCATAAGGGCCTCGTAGCGCCAGTCCCCGGCGCGGCCCCAAAGGCTTATGCCGGTGTCGTGCCAGGTAGAGGGGAATATGGTGTTCTCACCCTCGGGGCGATATACCGTAAAAAAGTTAAGTGGCTCGTGAGAATTGTTCAGACCGCCCACAGGCACAATAATGTGTCCCATACGCAGGTTCAGCTGAGGCAAAAAAGATTTCTGAATCCAGAACTGCTCCAGCTCTACTTCGCCGCCTTTCTCGATTTCCTGTTCGAATTCGCCGGCTTCTTCGTATTCGCGCTCCAGGGCGGCACCGGTGCCGGTATGCTCAAACTCTATCTCGCTCTGCATAGTCCAGCCCTTGCCAAAGTCGTAACCAATATAGATTACTGCGTGGGGAATGTCAAACCGGCCGTGGCTGGGCGCGTCTTTGTATTTTGTGGGTTTGGCATAAAGGTAAGGGCTGTCGTTATAGAAGTTGCGGGTAAGCG
>JAEETP010000041.1 GCA_016290415.1 Bacteroidales bacterium | reverse complement strand
TCTTGATATGCGCCTACGAACGGTCCCTGACCTCCGTATTGATACTTCTGTTTCCGGAATTCCTTCTTCCACACATCCTCATGCATCTCAGAACAAGTTATACGACCGTCAGAAGCGTTTGCCTTGGAATAATCTGACACCCGGTGTGAGACCACTCCGTAAAGCTGATTTGTGGCCCTATTATACCAGAATATGCCCACTTTCGGCTCATCGTCCTTCCCCCTGTTGGCGGACATTTGTTCCATAACGGCCTTTTCTTCCGCTTCGGTGTAGGCCACCAGTTTGATTTGGGCAAGGGCGCTTTCGCTCACGCCAATCGAGATGATTTTGACCGATTCGCTATCGAACGAGTACACAATCAGGCCGTCGGGAGCAAATAATCTTGTCCAATAACCCGAATAAGAACCCTCCAGGGCAACCGGATTGCCTTCGCCTTCAGTAGGATGAGCAACAATGTCTTTGAGGATAAATTTTATCCTATCCGACAGTGCAGAATTGTCGGATTTATAGACCTCAAAGGATGCTTTCGCACTATTTGAAAACAGCAGTCTCATAGCGATTCTATATCCACCTCCACGAAATTGCCTTTCTCAAAATCGGTCCGTCCGTTGGCGATTGCCGACTTAATCCCATCCGAAGCCATAACACGCTCCGTCCCCTTAATTGAATTATATTCATCAAGAGATATCAGCACCGCACCGGTATTGCCTCGGTTTATCACAACGCTATCATAATCCAAAATGACAGCATCAAGATATTTCTTGATATTCGCCCGGAAATCTGTTACACTAGTCGTTTTCATTCTGTACATAATTATGTACAGCAAAGGTATTGTTTGTCCGCGACTAATCAAAATTTTTCTCTACTTATTCAGAACCTTCGTAATTCAGGATAAGTTTAGACTCAGTTGCCGATTCGCTACTAAATGTCACCCGCGCCGGGAAATTCGCTTTTAGCAAACCTGTTATTACCTTATTTGATGTGCTTTGCACTGATAGTATCAGATGGATACCTACGGCGCGACCCTTTGACGTAAGGCGGACAATTATGGGCTCTGTTTCCTTATCAATGCCATCTATCAGCGCAACGATGAACGGCATAGAAGATCTGATTGTTTCAGAAGAAGTCAGTTTCAGCTCATACAGTTTATCATAACGCTCATCCATCACTGTCAGCAGTTTGTTCAACCCGGCGGATATTGATTCAGCACCACTATAAAAGCCACGGACATTTTCAGTCAACGGCCATTCGATCATCTGGTCTCCAATCACATAGAACCCCTCTACATCCGGGTCTCTGGCGGCATTTAGTGAGCATAAAGCTTGCCTAAGAAAGGAGTTCCTTTCACCCTTAGTACCACCATAGACCAGCAGGTGCGAGACCTTTTGTAAATCGATAAACTGCGTTTCTTTGCAAGCCTCCCCCAGCAAAACAGGAAGCGTCATATCAAAAAATTTCTCCCACGATAATTCTAGTGCTTTTTCAATTGTGTGTACATTGTTAAATACCTCTTGTCTGTCCATAATCATTATATTTGGGTTTGACACAACAAAGAAAGACCGCCTCGCCGCCAAAATTTGGCGGCAATAAAAGATTTTGCCTACCTTTGACTTATAACTCAAAACAAAAACGATTATGCTCAAAATCGGCGACAAAATGCCCGCCTTCGAGGTAATGGACCAGGACGGGAATATGGTTAGCAGCAGCGATTTCGTTGGCAACGGACGCAAGACCATCATCTATTTTTATCCCAAGGACAACACCAGCGGCTGCACGGCCGAGGCGTGCAGTTTCCGCGACAACTACGCCGCCCTGGCCGCCGCCGGCTACAATGTGGTGGGCGTGAGCAAGGACAGCGCCAAAAGCCACACCGGCTTCAGGGCCAAATACGAGCTGCCGTTCCGCTTGCTGGCCGACACGTCGCTAAAGATGCTGCAGGACTTTGGCGCCTGGGGCGAGAAAAAGATGTACGGCAAAACCACTATGGGCACCCTGCGGCGCACATTCATCTTTGACGAGAACGGCATTCTGACCCGCATCATAGAGAAGGTCGACACCAAAAACGCCGCCGGGCAGATTCTGGAAGGCTGATTATGGACGAAAAACTGCTCTCCCGCGTAAAGCGGATGGAAAAATCATACGACAAAGTGTCTGCTGCCGCCACAGAACTGGCCGGCGCCCTGGACGCATTTGACAGGCTGCAGGCCGACATCAGGCGGCTGGAGAAATATCAGTCGTCGGGCCAGTGGCTCAGGGACTACGAGGCGGACGAGCGGGGCGAAATCCCATCCGGCACCAAACGCGGAGTGCTTTCTGAAGACGGACTCTACAATCTTTTGAGCGACATAGACGCCCTGCGCGAACGGCTGGGCAAATAGCACACATTTATGGCAGAAACAACCAAAAGAATGACGGCGCTGGTGACCGGCGCATCCCGCGGAATAGGCCTGGCGATTGCCCGCGAACTGGCCGATATCGGATACAATCTGGCGCTGGTGGCCCGCAGCGAAGGTGCGCTGCAGCAAGCCGCAGCCGAGATTGAAGCCACCAGCACGGTAAAGGTGAAACCCATCGCGGCCGACCTCTCGAACGAAGAATCCTACGGCAGGATCGTAAAAGAAACCGCAGCAGCCTTTGGCACCCTGGACCTGCTGGTCAGTTGCGCCGGACTTGCGCAGCAAGGCAGTTTCACCGATGTAGAGCCCGCTGAATGGGACAGAATCTTTGCCGTCAACGCCAAGGCGCCGTTTTTCATATGCAAGGAGGCCCTGCCATACCTGAAACAGTCGCAGAAACCCATTATCATCAACATCGCATCTGTAGTGGGATTCAAGGGATATATAAACCAGAGCGTTTATTCCTCCAGCAAACACGCCCTGACCGGCTTCACCAAAGTGCTGGCCAAGGAGGTGCAGCCGTTCGGCATCCGCGTGCACCTGATTTCGCCCGGCGGCGTGGCCACCGAGATGGTGAAGAAGATGCGCCCCGACATCAAGCCGGAGGAGCTTCTTCAGCCAGAAGAAATTGCTGAGATCGTGCGGTTCCTGGTGACCCGCAAGGGCACCGGCACCATAGACCAGTTCTACCTGAGGCGATATTCCTCTCTCGCGTTCGATTAAAAATCTGTCACATTCAGGTTTACCAGATTCGTGAGGTTGCCCAGAGAAAAGCCTGTGGCGCCCTCCACGAAATATTCTGAACTGTGGGCGGCGGCATCGGACCAGGTGTGCGCCGCTGCAGGACTCCACTCCACCACTTCTCCATCAAAATCCACCAGACCGGAGAGATTCTTGCCGTTTATCTCCGGCACTTTGGCTTCGCTGCCGGTCGCGGTCACCACAAAACTGCCGGTAGCGGCATATTGGATTATGGTGAATTCGGCCGTATCGGTGGTCTCGCTGCTGAAGACGGTGATAGTGGCGGTGCGCCTTGCTCCGGAGTTGGAATCAACCTGGAACTCAAGGGTATAAGGGGTCAGAGACTTGGTGCCGGCATACTGCACCCAACCTGCGGGGGAGCCGCCGGACGTGATGCTGACCTCGTATTCCACGTTGGCGGCTATCTTAAAATTTACAACTCCTCCCTTGCAGCTCATAAGGCTGGTGGTGTGCTCGTCGGTCACCACAATGGCCCCTCTCGCGTTGAAAGTTATCTTCTTGAGCAGCGTCTTGTTGCCGTTGGTCACAATCACGCTCACCTTGTCGTATTCAAAATCTACGTTAGAACCCACAACCACCGTGATGGTGCCTTTAAGGCCGTTTTCGGTGACCTTGGCCTTGAGGCCGGAGGTGGGCAGCGCATCAATGTCGGCACTGCCGGTGGCCGAGGTAATGGTGTAGGATATGTTGACAGTGCTTCCGGGGGTCGCGGAAACCGAAGTGGAGGTGGCAAACGAGATGGAGAGTTCGCCCGCGATGGGCACCACAATGGTGCCGCCGGCGGCCAGTTCCAGGGTCAGGCTGCTGCCGTCGCTGGTCACGGAGGTGAACATAGAGTCGCCTGCATCACCTTTCTCGCCTTTGTATGAGATACCTGTGTCTTCAAATCCGTCACCGTTGTCGGCCCACCAGTTGCCGTTGTCGCCCAGCTTCCACACCGTACCGTTCTTGCCGGGGCTTCCGGGATCACCCGGGTCACCGGTGGCCTTGCCGTATTTGGTCCACTCGCCGCTGCCGTACTTGACCCACCAGTAGCCATCCTCTATCTTGAGTTCCGGGGTGATGCCGTTCTGTCCGCCTGCGGCAAAGGGCTGGCCGGCATTGTCCAGCATAACCTCTCCGCCCAGGGTCCAGTAATAGGCCCCGCCCTCTCCCGGCACGATGCCGATTATGGGTGCTGGCTCACCGGGGGCGCCGGGTTCGCCCTGGCTGCCTGTAGCCTGGCCGTATTTGGTCCACTCGCCTTCGCCATATCGGATATACCAGTAACCGTCTATGATTTTAAACTCGGGGGTGACGCCGGGGGCACCGGGAGTGCCGGGATCACCTGGATCGCCGGGGGCACCGGGGGCGCCAGGTTCACCGGGATCCCCGTCCTTTCCGTCTTTGCCATCCTTTCCGTTCTTGCCATTGTAAATATTCTTTACGCCGCTCTTGCTGAAAGTTATGGCATAGCCCACAACCTCGCCGTTCTCTTTGATTTCTGAGATGCCGGTGATCACCTCGGCGCCTTCCAGCACGCCGGCAATGCCGTCCAGGGCACTTATGTTGCTGGAGAACTGCTGGCACTTGCGGTCCAGCTCGGCCACCTTGTCTTCAAGTTTTGAGACGCGGCCCTCTATGTCGTCCAGATTGACGCAGGCTGCGCAAACCGATGCGGCCGCCACAATTGTCACTATTCTATATCTTTTCATAACTGTATGATTTACTTGGTGATGGTGAATGAAAAAGGATCTTCGGCACTGCCTACGGAGATTGTGTATGTGCCGGAGGCCAGGCCGGAAAGACTGATGGCCACATTACCGCCGCCGGTGGCGGTGCCGCTGGAAACGGCCGTGCCGCCGGAGTTTTTGACCTCCCAGTTGGCCGGATGGGCAAATGTCAGCGTGAGAATTCCGCCCGCCTTGTCGTAGGAGAGCGAAGTGGATGCCGCAGTTTCAGCCGCAGAATAGCCCGCCGTTGGGTCGGGCTCATCTCCGCCGCCGGTGTCTTCCATCACAATAATCTCTGTGGTACACCCCGCCCCGGAATCTATGATGCCTTCGTTGTGCTGCCCCACATAGCGCACCTTGATGCGGTCGCCGGGGGCGATATCTTGGGGAATTACACAGAGGAGACTAGGAAAACTCACATAGCCGTTAACTGGAATCTCTACATCTAAACCCCCATATAAGTCAATGTCCGCCTTCTTATTGCCGAATTTATCATATAGCGAGACAAATATTTTCCCTTGAAATGCATTCACTTTTGGGACGATAGCTCCTACATCTACGGTAAAACGAACATTCTGCTCAATAGAATCAGAAAGCAAGGTAATACCTGCGTAATTATTACGTTGGATAAAACACAACCAGTCGCGTCCTGTGGACGAGCCATCACGGTCTGGTATCAGCCCCACAATCACCTTTTGACCGGCAGAGTAATTATGGTCCGGCACCTCGGGGATAATGTTGTCTACAACGCAGTAGCAGTTGCCGTAGGCACCCCAGCCCCAGTTGAAATGGAACAGGCCGTCGGCGTCGTAGCCGTCCAGGATAAAGGCGTGACCTGCGCCTGTCGTGGGATTGGAACCGCTATAAACGGTTGGTCCGTAATCCACAAGGATATCTTTGAGCAGCCGGCTCCACCCCTCTGCCGTGTAGTCCTCCCTGCTGGCCTCATACGCCCCCTTGTCGTATTTCATATACTGCTTCATCGCAGCCATCAGCGTGGACGAGTTGGCACTGGAAAACTCCAGACCATAGTCCATTCTGGCAATTGTACCCATATCGTACAGTAGAGTTGCCACCTCCTCTGCCTGCGAAGCGTCATAGCCGTTTCTGAAGTCAAGCGGCATATTATCCCAATTATAGGTGTGGCCAAGGTCGTGCGCAGGGTAATCGGGGCCGGTCTGATAAGGCACGCCGGGGCCTGCAGGAACCGTACCCACTCCGGCATCGGGCCATTGGAAATACCTGGCGATGATGGAACCCACGACTGCCACGCAGCCTGTGAGACATCTCTGACCACCAATTGTTGGGCAAAGATTATTGAACGGCTCGGTCTGATTCCACAGAGCTGTTTCGTATTGAACCGTAGCCGGCAGACTTTTAGGCCTTGGATTCGCCCACTGACTGCGGACTTCCTCGCTGCCGGCGACTCCTTCCGGAACCATAGCTATTTGCTCTTCCAACTGGGAGAACCACCACGCCATAGCCTCCGGCATCTCTTCCCTGGATGGGAAAAAGCCCTGATCGGAATATGCCAGCACGGGCGTCACGGCATCGTTGAGGGCGATAACCACAAAACCGCCGCCTTCGCGGTTAAAAGCCGCATAGGCCGGCGACTGCTCTCCGGCCGGCGTCACCCTGATGCCCGCAGATGTGGATGCCCGCTTTGCATCTCCCCTGAAAAAAGCCGCCGCAGTCTCCGCCGCCTTCTCGCGGGATACGCCGCCGGCAAAAACCGGCAGCGCCGCCAGAAGAATCAGCAGCGAAAGCGCAAGTTTTCTAAGGATTTTCATTTTTGGACCATTTCTACCGTAAAGTTAAGTATATTTGTGATTATGAAACAATTCTATTTCCTTTTACTCTGTGTCATTATGACCGTTTCGTGCACTGCAGAGAGCGGCTATATCAAAAAGCCGCGCGTAAAGACCGACCACTATACACCAGAAGTGATGCGCCTTATGGGCAAGGTCAGCGACCCGCAGCCTTCGCCCGAAGGCAGCAAGATTCTATATGGCGTGACCTACACCAGCATAGAAGATAACCGCGACTGCCGGCAGCTGTTTGTGATGAACGCCGACGGCAGCGACCCGGTGCAGATCACCAAATCGTGCAGCAGCATCTCCAACGCCCGCTGGATAGAGGGCGGCCAGAAAATCGCCTACCTTTGCAAGGGGCAGATGTATGTCTGCGGGGCAGATGGCAAGCACCCGAAAAAGGTCAGCAAGGTAGAGCGGGGAATCGGCGAATTCAAGTTTTCGCCAGACGGCAAGCAGGTGCTTTATGTCTCTGAATTCAAGAACTTCACCGCCCCCACCGACCGCTATCCCGACCTCAAGAAAGCAGAAGTGCGCACCATAGACAATTTGATGTACCGCCACTGGGACCACTTTGTGGAGTATATCCCCCACACTTTCGTGGCCACGTTCAAAAAAGGCAAAGTGGGCAAGGGAGTGGACATTCTGGGCGATGAGCCTTTTGAACTCCCCACCGAGCCCTGGAGCGGCCTGGAGCAGCTCAGCTGGAGCCCCGACGGCAAATACATAGCCTATTCCTGCCGCAAACTCACCGGCAGGGATTACGCCTTCTCTACCAATACCGACATCTACCTTTACGAGGTGGCCACCAAAAAGTGTGAAAACCTCACCGAAGGGATGCCGGGCTACGACACCAATCCCGTGTTCTCTCCCGACGGCAAAACCATCGCCTGGCTTAGTATGGAGCGGGGCGGCTACGAGGCCGACCGCAACCGGCTTATGGTCATTGACCTGGAAACCAGAAGGATGAAAGAGCTCACCGCCGGCTTTATTTATAATGCCGACAGCCCCGCCTGGAGCCCCGACGGCGGCAGCGTATGGTTTGCCTCTGTGGTAGAGGGCCTCGGCCAGATTTGGAAGGCCGATCTTGCCACCGGCAGTCTGCAGCGCGTGACCCCCGAAAACGAATGGTACGACTTCGGCGGCCCCGTCTTCACCAAAAATGAGCTTGGCGAAGATGTGATTGTGACCACCAACGTTTCTATGCTGCGCCCGGCAGAAATCGTTTCTGTGAATCCCGCCGACGGCAGCTGGCAGCAACTTACCCACGAAAACGACGAGATTCTCGCGCAGCTGGAAGAAATCAAGATGGAGTCGCGCCGCCTGACCACCACCGACGGCGGACGGATGCTCACCTGGGTGCTCTATCCTCCCAAATTTGACCCGAACAAGGTATATCCCTCTATCCTGGTGTGCCTGGGCGGCCCGCAGAGTTGCTTCAGCCAGGAGTGGTCCACCCGCTGGAACTACCGCCTGATGGCATCGCAAGGCTACATTGTGGTGCTTCCCAACCGCCACGGCACCACCGGCTTCGGCCAGGAGTGGTGCGAGCAGATCTCCGGCGACTACACCGGCCAGAATATGCGCGACTACTTCACTGCCGCCGACGCCCTCAAGGTCGAGCCTTACGTGGGCAAGATGGCAGCAATAGGCGCCAGCTACGGCGGCTATTCGGTCTATAATCTGGCCGGAATCCACGAGGGGCGCTTCAGCGCATTCGTGGCCCACTGCGGCATCTTCAACGAAGAGCATATGTTTATGGAAACAGAAGAGATGTGGTTCCCCAACTGGGACAACGGCGGCATTGCGCAGCCCGATGTGCCGCAGGCCGGCGCCCCGTGGAGCGACAATCCCGTGGCCCGCAAACTCTACGACCACTCTCCCCACACTATGGTCAAGAACTGGGACACCCCCATTATGGTGATTCACGGCGAGAAAGACTACCGCGTGCCCTACGACCAGGGTATGGCAGCCTTCAACGCCGCCCAGATGATGGGCGTGGAGAGCAAGATGCTGCTCTTCCCCGGCGAAAACCACTGGGTGCTCAAGCCGCAGAACTGCGTATACTGGCACCGAGAGGTCTTCGACTGGCTGGACCGCTGGTGTAAGTAAAACTGAGTTTTTTACTATCTTTGAGCCCTGAAAACTAAAGATATGGATTTACTGACCCCCATAGTCAGGCAATACTTCAACTACCGCATACGCGCCGTAAAGCGCTATGCCACACAGTTTGAGGCCTTGCAGAAAGACACCCTGCGGATGCTGCTGCACGAGGCGGCCGGCTCCGAATGGGGCCGCCGCTACGGCTATGGAGAAATTAAATCGTACGAAGAGTTTTCTTCCAGGGTTCCGGTGAGCGACTACGCCGACCTCAAAGACTACATCCACAGGATGATGGAGGGCGAGAAGGATATTCTGTGGCCAGGCCGGGTCAAGTATTTTGCCACCTCCAGCGGCACCACCAGCGACAACATCAAGTTTATACCGGTGTCCGGGCGCGGGCTCAAGCGCTGCCATATGATGGGCGGCCGCGATGTCACCGCCAGCTATCTGCACACCCATCCGCATTCCCATATTTCCAAGGGTTATTCGCTTATCCTCTCGGGTAATTTCAATCCCAAATACACCACCGACAAGGCCAAGGTTGGAGACGTGAGCGCCATTATGACGGCAGCCATAGGGCAGTTTGCCAGAAAGCTGCTGCACATAACGCCCCCTACCCGCACCGCCCAGATCCGCGACATCTACGAGAAATACGATGCCATTGGCGACATCATCGGCCCCAAGAATCTGGTGTCGTTTTCCGGCACTCCCGACTGGAATCTGGTGCTGGTAAAGCGCACTATGGAGCGTTTCGGAGCAAAGACCGCAGAGGAGCTGTGGCCCAATATGGAGTTCTTTGCACACGGCGGGATGAGTTTCCTCCCCTACGAACCCATATTCGACAGGCTGTTCCCCTCCGGCAAAGTCCAGTATATTGACACCTACAATGCCTCCGAGGGCTTTTTCGGCGTACAGACCGACCCCGACGACACGGCAATGACGCTGATGCTGGACTATGAGGTATTCTTCGAATTCATACCTATGTCCACCTACGGCAAGCGCGGGGCAAAGGCCATCCCCCTGTGGGAGACCGAGCCCGACGTGGAGTATGCGGTGATTATTTCCACATCCTCAGGCCTGTGGCGCTACGACATTGGCGATGTAATAAAGTTTACCCGCAAGGCTCCCTACAAGTTTGTGATTGTGGGCCGCACCCATCAGTACATAAACATCTGGGGCGAGGATCTCTCTATGCAGCAGGCAGAAAAGGCCCTGGCCGACACCTGCGCAGAGACCAACGCCTCGGTGCTGGAATTTACCGTGGCTCCGTATGTAGACGAAACCACCGGCGGCGGCTATCACCAGTGGCTGGTGGAGTTTGACAAACGTCCCAACTCACTGGCCGACTTTGCCGCAATCCTGGAGCAGCATCTGCGCGAAGACGATCACGACTACGAGCATTTCAGTGTCGCTTCCGGCGGCATTATGGAACCTTTGGAGATAATAGAAGCCCGTCCCGGCCTGTTCTACGAATGGATGAAGTCCAGGGGAAAGCTGGGCGGCCAGCACAAAGTCCCCCGCCTGTACAACGGACGCAAGCATATGGACGCGCTGCTCAAAATGAACAAACAGTGAAACCGATTCTGAACACCATTGCGCTGGCAGCAATACTGCTGGCTTTCCAGCCGTTTTGCAAAGCCGGCGACGCTGTGCCCGCCTACCTGCAGCCCGTTGCAGACCATCTCTCGCGCAGTGATGTCAGAATGATGCCCGTGGAAGGGAATGATCTGGAAGTGATTACCGACGGCGCCCGCCAGTGGGAACTGATGCTCCACGACATCAACAATGCCCGCCAGTCTATCTATATGGAGTATTACCGCTGGGCAAACGACGATGCCGGACGGCAGATTCACGATGCCGTGTTGCGCAAGATTCGCGAAGGGCTGGATGTGAAAATCCTCCTTGAGGACCTCTGCAACCCCTTCTACCCCAAGAGTTACTACGAAGAGCTCAAGGCAGCAGGCGCCCAGGTCGCCTTCTTCACCGACTTCGAGAGGCAGCTGTGGGAAGTACTCCCCGGCATCAACAACCGCAACCACCGGAAAATCATTATAATAGACGATTGCCTGGGCTATATCGGCGGGCGGAACATCGCGGATCACTACCGTTACACCTGGCGCGACACGCATATGCGCCTCAGTGGCCCGGCTGTGGCCCAGCTGCGAAAGCTATTTATGGATATGTGGATTTACAGGCGCGCCCCGCAGCAGAACAATGTCACAAACGATACCGTCGAATGGAAAGAGGTTGTGACGCCGGCGTCGGACCCGGAAGAACCTTTCCCTTTCCGGGACAAGACTTTGCAGATGGCCACAAGCGGCGAAGGCGACACCCTGCTGGAGAAATCGGTGTGCTTGATACTGCGGCTGGCAAAAGAATTCGTATATATCCAGACTCCATATTTCTGCCCCACCGACACCTTGCTGCACTCGCTGCAGGCAGCCGCACAGCGCGGCGTGGATGTTAGGGTGTGTCTCCCCAAGGAGTCTGACTCGGGTTTGATGACTCTCGCCAACCAGTCGTACTACGAGGAATGCCTCTCGCAAAAAATTCGCATATTTGAATATGAGCCCCGCTTCAACCACTCCAAGGTGGTGCTTTGCGACGGCTGCTTCTCTATGATTGGCAGTATGAATATGGACCCGCGCAGCCTGTGCATCAACTACGAAGATATGGCTGCCATATATGACACCGAGGTGGGAGAAGCCTGCCGTCTGGAATACTTCTCGCTGCTGGACCAGTCGCACGAAGTCTCCCTAGAGGAGGTTCAGGCCTGGCCCAGGAAAGAAAAAAGCGCCAGAATATTCTGGCGCTATCATTCAGGTCAGCTGTAAAGCCTAAAGATCTATATCTTCGTCAAAACCATCTGTGATGATGGGGATGGTGTTGGTGCCCTGCGGGATGGACACAGACACGATGCTGTCCACCACATAGCGTTGCATTCCTCGCCAGGGCAGAGCCCCGTTATACTCTTTGTAATGCAACTCTACCTGCTTGCCGCTGCAGCGCATCAGTGAGTCGGCAACCGACTTTTTCACAACGGAAAAATTGAACTCGTTGCTCTGGATGCTGCCGCCGCCGCGGGCGCCTTTGAAACCTGTCTGGATCAGACGGCCTTCATAAGTTTTCCAAACCCAGCCTTTATATACAATCTGGTTCAGTTCGCCGGCCTTTACGCCCGAGCCAAACACAAAGTAGAACTTGATGTATACATATGCAGCCGCTGCGAGTATAAGCAGGGTCACAATTATCGTAATGATCTTGGACTTTATGGACATAGCTTATTCTTTCTCTTTATTCTTGATGCAACGGATGCATCCGGCAAACGGCCTTGAAGACACCCAGTTGTTCATATAACCCACGTTTGCCTGATTGTTGACCTCGTTGAGAATGAGTGCATACCACATCTGCTCTGAGTAGTGGGTAGAGCAGAAGAAGTAGGTGGTGGTCACATAACCTCTGGAAGCAAGGTAACCCTGGGTGGAGAAGCCGTTGGAATATCCGGAGCCGCTGCCCTGGATATAACCAGCCTCGCTGCCCACAAAACCGGCAGCCTTAAGCATAGGGAGGGAGCCGCAGTTGCGGGATGCATCGTAATAAGGAGCGTCCTCTACAACGGGCACCTGTGTATTCTGGCACTTGCCCACCAGCGCCATAAACTCTGCCAGAGTGGGGATATGCCAACCCTCGGGGCAGATGCCCTGGGCGCCTTCCTGCCTCTTGGCGGTAGTCTTGGTGATATTGGTGTTGAAAGCCACTGCATCGGAATACAGCAGACCCTTGGATATGATGCCCTCGGTGGATTCGTCGGGCTGGGCAGCCGAGTCGCTGCAGGGATACCATACACCGCAGATGCCGTCGCCAATGGTGATACCTTTGTTGGAGAAGCACAGGTTGTCTATCATCCACCAGCGGCCGTCGCCCATCTTCTTGATTCTGTAGGGCCTGCCGCCAATGATAAGTTCGGGAGAATTCTGGGTGATGACCAGCTGGTCTGTGACATCGGTATCGTTGCCGTGTGCAATCACGTTCAGCACGAACTGGCGGTCTTCGTCGCCCTCATATTCATCTATGGTAACGGTTATTACGTTGCCTTCTAACTCTTCTTCATCGTCTTCGCCTTCACCTGAAGGTGCAGGGGTCTCCTCCTCGTCTGTCTCTTCTTGAGGAACACCGGACATAGGCTCTACGGTGACACCCTCGCCCTCCACGGAGATTTCCCAGGGGAAATTGGAAGAAACGGTGAACTTATATTCTCCGCCGATATAGTCGGCAGTAAAGACTTTCTTGTTGAAAATAACATACGCGGGAGCCCCCTGGGTCAGGGTAAGGGAAGAAAGAGCATCTCTCTTGGACCCGTGGGCAACTGCAGTGAAATAGTGCTTGAGAATGCTGTTGGTCTGGTTCCTGTCCACATTCACGGTAATGGTCTGGGTGCCGGGGCCGCCGGTCCACTGGGATACCGTGAGCAGATCGATGTCGTCGCTTGAGCATATAATCTCCCAGTCGCAATTGGCTGTGACATCAAACTCAAGGACACCGCCTCTGTAACCCATTTCTTCGCTCACCTTGTCCAGGCTCACCTCGGGATCCTTTTCGCAGGAGACGAATGCAAAAGCTGCAGCTATCAACAAGACTATCAAATACTTTTTCATATAGAAAGAATATAATATTCGGAATATCCGTGCGAAGTTAGTGAAAAGAGAACAAAATCAAATGAAATATACCGAAAAGTTTCATTACCTTTGAAAAAATCATTGGTATGATACAGATTCATTGCAAGAATACCGGCACCACCAAAGAGTTCCCGGAGGGTGTATATCTGTTTGAGATTCTGGAAGAATTCAAATCCCAGTTCAAACGGCCGTACGATATTATATCAGCAAGGGTAAACAACGTTTCCCAGGGGCTGCGCTACAGGTCATACAACAGCAATACCGTGGAATTCCTGGATTTGCGGGCCGCCAGTGCAATGAGGGTCTACTTCCGCTCACTCTGCTTTTTGCTGTGCAAGGCCACCCACGACGTGATATCCGGCGGACGCGTATATCTGGAGCACCCCATTTCGGGAGGATGGTACTGCAACCTGCGCAAAAAAGGGCGCGAGAAGGTCACCGAAGAGGACATTTCGCTGATCCGCAACCAGATGCAAGAGCTTGTAAAAGAGGATATTCAGTTCCACCGCCGCGACGTCCCCACAGAAGAGGTCATCAAGATTTTTGCAAAGAAAGGCTCCGACGACAAGGTCAAGCTTTTCGAGACCAGCGAAGAGGTCTATAACGAATATTACACCCTGGGCGATTTTGTGGATTATTACTACGGCCGTCTGGTGCCTTCCACGGGTTACCTCAAGCTATGGGCCCTGGAGCGGTACCACGACGGACTGCTGCTCCGCCTGCCCGACCGCCACGACCCGCACCGCCTGGCGCCGTTTGTAGACCAGCCGCGCACCTTCAATGTCTTCGCAGAGAATCTGCGCTGGAACATCATTATGGGCCTGAGCAACGTGGGCGACGTGAACCGCGCCTGCCAGAGCGGCCGTGCCAGCGAACTCATACAGGTTGCCGAGGCGCTTCAGGAAAAGAAAATAGTGCAGATTGCAGAGCAGATTTTCCGCCGTTCCCGCCAGCGCAAGAACCCGCTGAAGGTGGTGCTCATCACCGGCCCCAGCTCCAGCGGAAAAACCACCTTCTGCCGGAGACTCAGCGTGCAGCTCAAGGCCTGCGGACTGCATCCGCTGTCGTTCTCTACCGACGACTATTTCGTTAACCGCGTGGACACTCCCCGCCTGCCCGACGGCACCTACGACTTTGACAACTTTGAAACGGTGGACCACACCTATCTTGAGAGCGACGTGCAGAAACTCCTCGCCGGCGAGAGCGTGGAACTGCCTTCCTACAATTTTGTCACCGGTATGCGCGAGTATTCCGGCCGCAGGACTCGGATGGGCCGCGGCAGCATCTTGCTGATAGAGGGCATCCACGCCCTGAATCCCGCCCTGCTGCCTTCGGTAGACGACAACTGCAAATTCCGCATCTTCATAAATGCTATGACCAGCACCTCTCTGGACAACCACAACTCCATTCCCACCAGCGACAACCGCCTGCTGCGGCGCATTGTGCGCGACTATAACAAGGGCGCCTTCACGGCCGTGGAAACCATAGGCCAGTGGCCCAGCGTGTGCGATGCAGAGGAAAAGTGGATCCTGCCCTACCAGGAGCAGGCCGACGTGATGTTCAACAGTGCCTATCTTCTGGAATTCGCCGTGATGCGCAACCACGCCGAAGCCATTTTACGCACGGTGCCCAAGAACCGCCCCGAATACAGCGAGGCACACCGGCTCTTGAAATTCATCAGGTATTTCACCCCCGTCTCCGACAAGGAAATCCCCCCTACCTCGCTGCTTCGCGAGTTCCTTGGCGGCAGCAGTTTTGCCTAGGCATAAATCAGATATCCCGCTATTCCGGCAAGCACGATGGTCAGAATCGGGCTGGCCTTGGCCCACATTGTCAAGGCAAAGGCGGCGGCAAAGATTATCCAGCTGATATAGTCGGGGAATGTCGTGGGCGTGATCAGCACTATTGTCGCGGCCGCCAGCAGGCCAATCACCATAGGCTTGAAACTTTGAAGGACGGCAGAGAATACGGGATTCTGCCTAAGCTTAACGTACAGGCGGCATATCCAGTAGGTGATCAGGAACGACGGCAGCACCACCGCCGTTGTGGCCAGCATAGAGCCGGCGATGCAGGCCGCCTGGCCGTAGCCCATCGCCTGTATCACGCTGTAGCCTATGTAGGTGGCGCTGTTGATGCCTATCGGGCCGGGCGTCATCTGGCTTATGGCTATGATGTCGGTAAAGGCTTCGGCCGTAATCCATCCGTGCACGGTGACCACCTGATGCTGAATCAGCGTCAGCATTGCATAGCCGCCGCCTATGGTGAACATTCCTATAAAGAAGAATGTGTAGAATAGTTCAAAGAATATCATTGCCGGCCCTCCCTGTATTTGGCCACGAAAGCGGCAATGACTCCAACCACCAATATAATATATATCGGGGAGACCTTCAGAAAAGCGATGAGGGCCATTGTGGCAATGGCGAGGATGCCGTACACCCAGTTCCATTTCTGGCGGAGGGCCATTTTTATGGTGGGCACGGCAATCAGCGCCACCACCGCCGGACGGATTCCCTTGAATATGGCTTCCACCACGGGATTGTCTTTATAGCCCGTGAATATCATTGCGATGGCCAGGATGATGAAAAAAGGCGGAAGAATGCTGCCCAGGGTGGCGACAATGCTGCCCTTGGTACCGCCCAGCCTATAGCCCACAAATATCGCGGTGTTCACGGCCATCAGCCCCGGCAGCGTCTGGGAGATGGCCAGGATGTCCATAAATTCATCGTCGGTCATCCATTTGCGCTTCTCTACCAGGATGTCCCGGACCACGGCCACCATAGCCATACCGCCTCCAATGGTGAAGGTGCTGACTTTTACAAAGGTCCAGAAAAGGTTCCAGTTGCTGCGCATTGCGGGGTTTTTGAAATTCGTTGCGAAAATAGTTAAAAAAATTTGTGTGGAAACTAAAAGTTATTACCTTTGCAGTCCCTTTCGAAAGAGGGGGCAAGTTGATTGAATTATTGGAAGACAAAAGTACAAGCAAGAAAGTATATTGTAGCATACAATAGAAAGAGCAAGCGAAGATTCTTTTAAGAGGAAATCCC
>JAEETP010000040.1 GCA_016290415.1 Bacteroidales bacterium | reverse complement strand
ACCCCGTCGGGATACTGGATAAGCTCGCGCACCACCAGCGGACCGCCCCAGTGACCGTTGACCCTGACCCATCCGGCCGACAGATACCGGCCGTCGCCAATCCGGCAGATGCTGGGCACGCACAGGCCGTCGTAAAAGTCCAGCCCTTGGGCGGCAAGATCTTCATAGGCATCGATGCCGGCTTCAAGAGGCTTTCTCCACATATTCGTGAAGCCGCCCACGATGTATTCCCATCCGCCCCAATTGAAGAAGAAGGTGCAGTCGCCTCCCGGAGGGAAATCTTCGCTGATGCAGGTCCACGGGCCGCGCAAGTCTTCTGCCGTCCAGGTGCCGCGCGAGGCGTAGTTGGCCAGCATACACAGCCGCTTGTCGTGGTCGTAATAAATGGTCGGATTCTCTGAAGGATGGATTATTATGCGGGATTTTTCAAAATTGCTGATGCCATCCCGGCTTACGCTGAAGGTGCATCCGGAGGGAACCAGGCTGTCCAGAGCCTCGAAAGGGATGACCTCGCTGCAGCCGAACTGCTTTATGTGCTCCCATTCGCGCGGGCTGGCGGTCTTCTGGTAAGGGTACAGCCGGGAGGTGTGCATTCCGTAGCTGATCATAAGCGAATCGTGCCATACAAAAGGCACTCCTGTGCCGAAAGTCTCCCACTGCTCTTCAATGGGGGTGGCGGCCTGGTGCTCTGTCCAGTGCTTGAAGTCGGCGGTGCTGAGGTGCTCGAAATAGTGCCCGCCGTTGCCGAATTTGCTGCGGTGGCCGCGTCTGTCCAGCAGGTAAAAGACGTGGTACCGTCCATTGTACCAGATGGTTGCGACATCGCCGACCCAGGTGTTGTGGCCGGTGGGGGTGAAATACTGCGCCTGGGAATACTCTTGCTTTTGCTTTTTGGGCTGAGGCTGTATAAAAGGGGTCCAGATGCGGCTCTCTCCCACATACCGGCTGTCGCAACGGGCCACGGCAGCTTCCTCTGCCGGCTTGGGATAGCCAAAGGCAAAGTCTCTGTCCACCAGCCTGCTGTCCAGATACATTTCCCAGGCAACCCCGGTAAATTGCAGAACCAGCTCGTGCTTGCCCCAGGGGTTGGGAAGCTGCCCCAGCGGCACCCCTATGGTCATATCCCGGGAGCCCTCATAGGACGGCGACCACAGCGTTAGAGTAGATTCCAGCACCGGGCAGCTGCCGTCGGGCATTTTCCCCGCAGGATAATTCTGTGTCTCGACGTCTTTGGGGTTGTGGAGGCGCAACCTGACATTTACTGTGCCGGGGATGCAGAGCAGCTCGGTGTCTTTTGTAAAACTACTGAGCAACAGCGGAATAACAATAGTGAAACCATCCCTAGGCTCATCGGTGAATGAACTTGCAGGCCCTCCCGCCGCCGGCAGTATCACCGCAGGAGGAGTCTGAGTGTCAAAAGAAAAAGAATCGCCGCGAAGACTCACCTTGCTGCCGTTACAGCTGGTAAGAAACAAACTGGAGGCAATCAACAGGGAAAGAGAGAAAAACCTTTTCATTAACTGTATGCCGATGATATTTCTTCAAAGATAATCATTAAATTTGTAATCTATGAACTACATAAAGACTGAAATAGAGGGCCCTGTGATACTGGAACCGCTGGTGTTCGGCGACGAGCGGGGCTACTTTTTTGAATGCTTCCGTGAAGACGATTTCAAGGCCAATGTGGCCGACGTGGATTTTGTGCAGGACAACGAAAGTTGGTCGGCCCGCCGCGGTGTGCTGAGAGGCCTCCATTTCCAGACGGGAGACCGCGCCCAGGCCAAGCTGGTCCGGGTGGTGCGCGGCAGGGTGCAGGACGTGGCGGTGGATATCCGCGAAGGCTCTCCCACCTATGGCAAATACATCTCCGTTGAGCTCTCTGCAGAGAATCACCGGATGCTCTATATCCCGCGCGGCTTTGCCCACGGCTATGCCGTGCTGGAAGATGACACCGTGTTCCAATACAAGTGCGACAGCTACTATGCCCCCGGCTTTGAGGGTGCCATCCGCTGGAATGACCCGACCCTGGGTGTAAAATGGATGCTGGAAGAGGGCGAAGTGATACTCTCTGCCAAAGACCGCACGGCACCGCTGCTTGGTGACTGATATGTACAGGGTACTCGCCTGGATCATAGCGGCTCCGCTATATCTGCTCTCGCTGCTGCCGCTGCGGGTACACTACCTTTTTTCCGACATAATCCGTTTCCTGCTGCAGCGGGTGCTGAAATACCGCCGCAAGGTGATAGACATCAACCTTAAGGCGGCGCTGCCCGAAGCTGATGCCGCCGCCCGCAAAAAAATTGCAGCGGATTACTATGAATATCTGGCCGATGTCATTTGCGAGATGGTGTGGTCAATGACCCGCAGCGGCAGGCACATCGCCTGCAAAGGGTTCTACAGGGTTGACCCGGAGGGCGAAAAGGTTATGAACGAGGCCTACCGCACATCCCCCTCGGTGATGGTGCTGCTGGCCCACACCGGCAACTGGGAGCTGGCCAGCGACGTGCCGTATTATATGCAGGACCCCGCCTTTTCCAGCGACGATATGACGGTGGCATACCAGACGCTGCACAGCAAACTGTCGGAGCAGCTGTTCCTGATCCTTCGCCGCGTCAGGCTCCCTAAAGAGGGAGGCCTTGTGCCGTCGCACAAGGTCCTGCGCTATATGCTGCAGAACCGTGGCCGCAGGCGGATGTACTTCTTCATAAGCGACCAGTATCCCTACGGAGGAGTGTCCAAAACCACCAAATTTCTGGGACTGGACACCGAATGGGCCTTTGGCGGCGAGTCTGTAGCACGCAAATTGCATCTTCCGGTGCTATATGTTTACCTGGACCGGGTAAGAAGAGGTGAATATGTCATTAAAATTTCGCAAATTTGTTCCGACGCTTCGCTTTGCCGGGAGGGAGAGATTACACAGGCCTATTCTGCTCTGCTGGAAAAGGACATCCTCTCCCGCAACGAAAACTGGCTCTGGAGCCACAGAAGATGGAAGAATATATTAAATTACAAGATATGAAACACACTTTGACACTGTTGTTTGCCGCATTGCTGCTCACCGTTTCCACAGCAGCTCCGGCACAGATCCTGAAGGCCGGGAAAAGCGCTCCCTCCGGCAGCGTGGTTTATTCCCTGCCCGTGACATCCATCACTTTCCAGGTAGATGCCGTAAGGGAAGATTTCATTGCCGGCCCCTATGCCGCCTATGCAAAGAAGTATATGGGCAGCGAGGCCAAGACTTCCAACGAAGTGAATTATTATCTGAAGTCCATCAAGCTGGTCCCTTATCTTGAGGCCGACCCCACGGTGCGCTATGCAGTGAACCTCAAGGGCAAGTCTGCCGACTTTATGACGCTCTGCTCGCAGGGCCTGGTGGTGGCTTCTGACAGCTATACGGGCAAAGAAGAGCTCTGGCGCTTCCCCTCCCTGGCCGGGAACGACCGTTTTGCCGGCAAGGATGCAGGCGACAATCTCTCCACCGCCACCACAACCCTCTACAAGACTGTAAAGACAGCCAAGGGCTACGAGAGGGTGGCTGTATCACAGAGCCAGGTGGTAGAGAAATCTGCAGAGAAAAAGGCTGCCGAGACCGCAGCCACGATATTCAAGCTCCGCAATATGCGTATGGCCATCGTGACCGGTGATACCGATGCAACCTACAGCGGCGAGGCTATGGCCGCCGCCATAGAAGAGCTTCTCCGTATGGAAGAGGAGTATATGAGCCTGTTCTACGGCACCACCGTGGAATCGGTCCAGACAATGAATTTTGACGTAGTGCCCCGCTCCGACCGCAAAGAGCAGAAATATGTGGCATTCCGCCTCTCCGAGACCGAGGGCCTTCTGCCAGAGAGCGACCTCAGCGGCCGCCCCATAGTCCTTGATCTTGAGCTGGACGATCTGGCTGCCGGCGGCAGTGACGGCCGCGGCGACGGCATTTTCTACCGCGTGCCCCGCACCGCCACCGCCCGCGTTATGGACGGCGCCAATATGCTGCTGCAGACCCGCATCCCCATTTATCAGCTGGGCGAAACGCTGGTATTCCCGATCAAATAACCATAAGATATGAGTATTGCTAAGTTACAACCAGAAAGAGTGTGGAAAAACTTCTACGCTCTGACCCAGATTCCCCGTCCGTCAAAGAAAGAGCACAAGGCGGTGGAATTCGCAGAAAAGTTTGGCCGCGACCTTGGTCTGGAGACCTATCGTGACAAGTTGGGCAACATCATTATCCGCAAGCCCGCCACCAAGGGGATGGAAGACCGCAAGGGCATCATCCTTCAGGGCCATCTGGATATGGTTCCCCAGAACAACGCCGACACTCCGCACGACTGGGAGAAAGATCCCGTAGAGGCGTATGAATATGAGATTGACGGCGAGAAATGGGTAAAGGCCCGCGGCACGACCCTGGGCGCCGACGACGGTATGGGTGTGGCCACCGCAATGGCTATCCTTGAAGCAAAAGATCTGAAGCACGGCCCCATAGAGGCGCTGTTCACAATAGACGAAGAGACCGGTATGACCGGTGCCTTTGGCCTTGAGCCGGGCAAGCTAAAGGGAGATATCCTGCTCAACCTCGACTCCGAGACCGAGGGTGAGATTTATGTGGGATGCGCCGGTGGTCTGGATGCTCACTTCAGTTTCCCCTACCGCACCGAACCCGCTCCCAAGGGCTTGAAGTTCTTCAAAATCAACGTCAAAGGTCTCCGCGGCGGCCACTCCGGTATGGAGATCAACGAAGGCCGCGGCAATGCCAACAAGGCTATGGCCCGCGTGCTGCTGCCCGTGCTGCGCGACATAGATGGCCGTCTGGCAAGCATAGCCGGCGGTAACCTGCGCAATGCCATTCCCCGCGAATGTGTTGCAGTGGTGGCTGTTCCTGAAGACAAAGTAGACGACTTCAACGAAATCCTATCATTCACCTTCGATGCTGTCAAAAACGAAATCGGCAGCGTGGATGCTGCCGTGCAAATGTTTGCAGAGCCGCACGCTCCGGTGCGTGTGATGCGTGGCGGCGTGGCCCTGAGGATGGTCAAGGCGGTTATGGCCTGCCCCAACAATGTGGCCCGTATGAGCGCCGATGTCCCCGGCCTGGTAGAGACCTCCAACAACCTTGCGATGGTCCGTTCCAACGGCCGCACAATAGACATCGACTGTCTGCTGCGAAGCAGCGTGGACAGTGCCAAGAACTATCTGGCAGAGAGTATGCGCAGCGTTATGGAGCTTGCCGGCGCCAGCGTGAAAATGAGCGGCGGTTACTCCGGATGGCAACCCGATATGAAGTCGCCCATCCTGGCCACAATGAAAAAGGTATACAAGGATATGTACGGCAAGGAGCCCAAGGTTATGGCCATCCACGCCGGCCTGGAGTGCGGCATCATAGGTGCCACCTACAAGGGTCTGGATATGGTCTCCATTGGCCCGACCCTGTGCTCTCCCCACTCGCCCGACGAGCGCGTGAACGTCGCCTCCGTGGGCAAGTTCTGGGACTTTGTGGTCAAGGTTCTTGAAAACGCTCCCAAGAAATAACGAATAACCAGTATAACTATGTTTAAAAATCAACCAAAAGGTTTGTTTGCCCTAGCGCTGGCCAATACCGGCGAGCGCTTTGGCTACTACACAATGATTGCCGTGTTCGCCCTGTTCCTTAGGGCAAACTTCGGCCTTTCGGCAGGCACTGCCGGCACTATCTACAGTTCATTTCTGATGTTGGTCTATTTCTTCCCTCTGGTCGGCGGCATTATGGCCGACAAGTTCGGCTTCGGGAAGATGGTCACCACGGGCATCATAATAATGTTCCTGGGCTATCTGCTGCTCTCCGTCCCGCTGGGCAGCGGCACAGTGGCCCTGGTGGGAATGCTGGCCGCGCTGGTGCTTATCGGCTTTGGCACAGGCCTTTTCAAGGGCAACCTCCAGGTGATGGTCGGTGACCTTTACAATGACCCCAAATATGCTTCCAAACGCGACGCCGGCTTCTCGCTGTTCTATATGGCCATCAACATCGGCGCCCTGTTTGCTCCCACCGCGGCCATCAAGATCCGCGAATGGGCCATAAGCCTGGGCTTTGACGGCAATGCGGCCTACCACTTCTCTTTTGCAGTGGCCTGCGTATCCCTGATAGTTTCCATCATCATTTACTACGCTTTCCGCAGCTGGTTCAAGCACGTAGAGGGCGGTCACGCAAAAGGGGAGAAGGCCCAGGTTGTGGACACCCTCACCCCCGAGCAGACCAAAAAGCGTATGGTGGCTCTGTTCCTAGTGTTCGCCGTGGTAATCTTCTTCTGGATGAGTTTTCACCAGAACGGCCTCACCCTCACTTATTTTGCCAACGAGTTCACCCAGCGCAGCAGCGAGGGCATAGCTTCTATGCCTTTTAACGTATGGAACCTGGTTGCAGTGATTGCCATTGTATATGCCCTGTTCTCGATATTCGACAAAGAGGCTACCAGCCGTGGCAAATTGATTGGCGTGATTGTGGTGCTGCTTGCCTGCGGCTTCCTGTTCTGGCAGTATACCCGCCTGAGCGGATCCATCGAGATCAGCGCCCCCATCTTCCAGCACTTCAACCCGTTCTATGTAGTGGCCCTGACGCCCGTGTCAATGGCCATATTCGGCGCCCTAGCAAAGAAGGGCAAAGAGCCTTCAGCTCCCCGCAAGATTGCCTATGGTATGCTGGTGGCAGCCATCGCCTTTGGCGTTATGGCATTTGCCTCCATCGGCCTCAATACTCCCGAGGTTCAGGCAGCTGCCCGTGAAGCTGGTATGCCCGAAACGCTGGTATCTCCCTACTGGCTCATTACCGTGTACCTGATTCTCACCTTCGGTGAGCTTCTGCTCAGCCCTATGGGTATCAGTTTCGTGAGCAAGGTTGCTCCTCCCAAGTACAAGGGTATGATGATGGGTATGTGGTTCGTGGCCACAGCACTCGGCAACTTCCTTGTTCAGGTGGGCGGTCACCTCTGGGGCAATCTTCCCCTCTGGGTCGTATGGGCCGTATTCCTTGGCGTCTGCGTGATCTCTGCAATCTTTATGTTTGCAATGATGAAGAAGCTCGAGGACGCAACTTCCGAGTGCTAAATGGAGGTTGCTGTTGTCATACTTAACTGGAACGGCCGCGCCTTGATGGAGCGGTTCGTTCCGGTTTTGCTTGACAATATCCCCAAAGAAAACTGTTTTGTGGTGGTGGCCGACAATGCATCCACCGACGATTCGCTGCCGTGGCTCCAGGCCAATTATCCTCAGGTTGAGGTCATTGCCCTTGATCAGAACTACGGCTTTGCCGGCGGCTACAACCGTGCACTTAAGATGGTGGAGGCAGACTATTATGTGCTGCTCAACTCCGATGTGGAGGTCAGTCCGGGATGGCTGGAGACGCTGGTGGATTTTATGGAAGACAACCCAGACGTTGGTGTCTGCCAGCCAAAGATCCGCTCGGTGGCCCGCCGCGACTGTTTCGAGTATGCCGGTGCCGCCGGCGGCTACCTGGACCGCTACGGCTATCCTTTCTGCCGAGGCCGCATCCTCTCCAATATAGAGAAAGACAATGGCCAGTACGACGAGCCCGATCAGTGTTTCTGGGCCAGCGGTGCCTGTATGATGGTGCGCAGCGATTTGTATCACTATCTCGGCGGCCTGGACGAGTTGTTCCGCGCCCATATGGAGGAGATTGATTTCTGCTGGAGGGCCAAGCTGGCGGGCCACCAGGTGTGGGCGGTGCCGCAGGCGGTGGTCTATCACGTGGGCGGCGGCAGCCTGGATGCTTCCAGCCCCCGCAAACTCTATCTTAACTATCGCAACAGCTTGCTTATGCTGCAGAAGAACCTGCCGGTGCACGAGCGCGGCAAGGTTATGGCGGCCCGTAAGTTTATGGATTTCTGTGCCTCCATGGTATATCTGTTTACCGGCCGCTGGAGCTATTTCAAGGCGGTATGGCAGGCCAAACGGGATTTCCGTCGTCTGGCTCCTGAGGTGGAGGTCTCTTCCTTTACAGAAGACGGCAACGATATCGGCCTGTACTACGGCAGCATCATCTTCCGCTACCTCCGCTCCCTTGGCCGCCTCACCTTCGACAAACTGAGGTTCTGAGGCCGGAAGCATTGCAAGCGCGAGCAGTAGTGGCGCCATATACAAAAGGGACACCCGGATGGATGTCCCTTTTGTATAGTGTGGGTGGAGAACTACTTCTTCCAGCGGAAGATGGCGCAGTCGCCGGCTTCCATATGGGTATCCAGACTGGTGCCGATGTTCTCTACTGAACCGTCGCGATTAACCATCTGTACGTCCTTTTCAAAGATGATGGAGTAGTCATACTCGGCCTGGTAGCTGCGGTTAACCAGCATAAGATAAGCCCATTTGCCGTTCTCAAAGAAAGAGACTGTGGCTTCACCGCCGTTGAGGTTAAGCCTTGAAAGCGGCGGGTTGTAGCCGGTGAGGGGAGAAGTGCCGTTAGGCTGATGATCGCCGGTCTGGTATACGCCGGTAACCTTGCAGCCCATAAACACACCTGCGCGGGCCTGAAGCTCATCGTTCATCTCCTGAACCAAGTCATAAACCTCGGTGGGAGTACCGTCCTCTGCAATGGGAGCGTCGTGGAAGTCCCAGGCGCCGGGAGTGGGGCACCAGTAGGTGAAGTACTGCAGGCCCTGAGCGCCGTAGGCCAGGTTCATATACATCTGCAGGCGGAGGTGAGACAGCTCGGGGATAGGGTAGGGATTGTGTGAAGTGCAGAGAGCAAATGCCCAGAACGGCATATCGGCCTCCTGGCTGTACTTCTTCACAATCTCCAGGTTCTCCCACCAGGAAGTCACTATACCTGTCTCGCGGATAGGATAGAAGTCAAATGATACCTGATTGGATTTAACCTTCTGAATCGACTGCTTCACATATTCTTCGTAAGTTGAACCCAAAGCCTCATCACCTACATAGTTGGGGAAAAGGTTGAAGTAGATGTTGTGCTCGCTGTCCAGGGCAAGGATGCGGTCTGCCAACTCTCCGAGGCCTGTAAGATCTTCAGTCTTGGGCTCGTCACGCAAGCAATATCCGTAGAGGGCGGGTTTGTCCTTCACTGCCTGAACAAATTCCTCTGTGTTGGCTTCGGGGCAAGGAACAATTACCTTGATGCCTGCCTGCTCTGCACAGTCGAGGGTCGTGATAGCCTCTTCCTGGGTAGTGGTGTGGGAGAAACTGAGGGTGAAACCACAGTCTTTCAGCTCCTGGAAGCGCTCTGCCGTAGCATACGCAGCGGGAATGCTGTACCACGCCAGAATGGGGATTTCTGCATCAGGCAGGGTGGTGTCGTCCTCATCGTCATCTTCGTCTTCATCGTCCCAACCCAGATCCTGATCGTTGGGAATTATGATGTTGCGGACGTGGTATCCGTTCACGAGGATAGTAACTCGGCTGGGATTCTCGCTCTTCTCGTAGTCCTTGAGATAGGAATCTACGTTTTTGCCGTTGTAAGATACCGACACGATATAGTCACCTGCGGGGATGCCGCGGATCACATAGTAACCGCTTTTATTTGTGGTATAGGTGTATGTGCCGTTGTCGCCGGTGTAAGACACTACGATATCGGCAACTTCACGGTCGCGGTATGACACGGTGCCGTGCACCTCTCCGGGACGGTTGTCGGGTTTACAGGAAAACGCTGAAACAAAGGCGAATAAAAAAGCAAGTACGGATATAATCTTTTTCATACTGCAAACTTAACCATTTTTTAGAATTCTACCCCCATAGCCTCGCATATTTTGCGGGGGATGTCGGTGTTGTCCATCTCTCCGGAGAACATTTCGCTGCCGGCGCCTATGGCATATACGGGTACGCGGTCGGCGGTGTGGCTTCCTGCAGTCCAGCCTATGCCGGCCATCTTGGAAATGTCGGAGTTGTTCTGCTCGCCGGACATATAGTTGTCCACGTTGGTTTCACCGGCCGGCTCGCAGATAGCCCTGATTTTGGACAGGGTGGGCTTGTTGCAGGCGGGGCCGCCTGTCTCGTGGTCTGCGGTGACCACAATCAGGGTGTTCTTGGGGTGCTTCTTGTAGAACTCCAGAGCTACCTCTATTGCATCGCTCATATCTATGGTCTCGTTTACCAGGCCGGCAACGTCGTTGCTGTGGGCCGCCCAGTCAATCATAGAACCTTCTGCCATCACAAAGAAACCTTTGGGATTGTCCAGAACATCTATGGCGCCAGTCACCAGCTCCTTGAGAGTGATGTCGTCAGGATTGGCGCGCTGAATGCGCTCCAGGCGGGTAGGGAGTTGGTTGGTGGCGTGGGTGGTATCCCTCTTCTGGAAGAAGATGACCTTGCCGTCGCCTTTCTTGGCAGCGAACTCTTCGCGGCCATAGGCTATGCTGTAGCCGGCATCCTGCGCCTTGGCAAAGCAGTCGGGCTGCGCCTGGTAAGGGCGGTTGAAATCGCCGCCGCCAAAGAACTCGAACCCAGTGTCGGCCAGCTGGCTGCCAATCTCATAGTAATTGCCGCGCGCACAGTTGCGTCCGAAGAAAGCGGCGGGAGTGGCGTGGTCAATGCATACGGTTGCGGCAATGCCAATCTTGTAGCCTGCGTCGTGCAGTTTGTAGGTGATGCTGGTAAGTGTGTCACCTTCCGGGCTGATGCAGATGCTGTCGTTGTTCACCTTTTCGCCGGCAGAGAGAGCCGATCCGCCGGCGGCGGAGTCGGTGCGCTGACGGTTGGCAGAGAATGTGGCGGCGGCACCCATAACGGGAAAGTCAGAGAAGGCCAGCTTGCCCATTCCTATGGCGGTGGAGTCGGTCTGCGCCAGGTAGGTTTCGGTAACGGATACGGCGCCAAAGCCCATACCGTCGCCTATAAACAGGAATACATATTTAGCTTTCTGCTTGCATCCGGTGGCGGAAAGCAGCGTCATGGCCAGGAAGAGTATAGTTACGATGCGTTTCATTTTAAATTTTTTAAAAAGAAATGGGCAACAATTGACTGCCACCCATTTCTTTTTGATTTATCTCAAGGAGCCTATTCAACTGCGTTTGCGCCGTAGAGAATCTTAAGCGCGTTGCAGCGGCGAAGCTCCTGTTTGATGTCGGTGATGATACCCATACGGGTGTCTTTGTCAGCTTTGATGGAAACGGTCATGAACGGACGGTCCTGCTCGCTGAGGTTCTCGCGCTCGGCAGCCACGAAATCGCGGATTTCATCTACCGTGCGGAAAGAATCGTTAAGCTGGATACGGCTGTCAGTACCATATTTACCCTGATACTTCCTCAGAGGAGTACCAACATAGATGTAAGACGAAAGGTCCTTGCGCTCCAGTTTGGAGATTTCACTAGCGGCGGGCAGATTCACCATAACCATATGTTCTGTCTGACGCATTGTGGTGGTCACCATAAAGAACAGCAGAATCATGAACACGATATCAGGCAGCGAGCCGGTAGAGATGGCAGGCATTGTCTTTTTACCACTTTTCTTGAATGTAGCCATACTGTTAACCTCCTATTGCTGAAGTTTGGTATCCTTAGGCTCGGCCTCGGAAATCTGCTGCGGGATACATTTACGCACGATTTTCTGCTTGTCGTCGTCCAGCTGGGCGTATGTCTTGCCGTAGTGGGCCACCGAGAATTCGTCGCGGATTTCGTTGATGGCCTTGACCAGCTCGTTCTGTACGGCGATATATTGGCTATATGTCGTACCGCGGTCGTTCTGCAGTGAGATCACACCCTTGGAAACGGCGTAGGGACCGAATCCCTCAATATCCTTGACAACCTTCTCCGGGAGGTTGGGGTCGTCTGCGGGATTGGTGAGGAACGTCACAATCTTATCTTTCAGTTGACTGACATCTATAGGTTCATCCCCGGCAAACACGCGGTCGTTCACGTTGATCTTCACGATGACGATGTTACGACGGTTGACCTTCTCGTTCTCCAGCTTCATGTTTTCATCTGGCATAGGAGGGAGACGACGGGGAAGACCCTTCTCCTGGTCCATAGTCGTAACCATCAGGAAGAATATCAACGCAATGAAAGCGATGTCGGCCATTGAGCTTCCATTAATTTCGGGAGTCTTTTTTGATGCCATTTTCCTTTCTTATTAACGATTCTTAATAGCGTTGCTGATTGCGGACCAGATGATTGCTGCAATGGCAGCGATAACCATAGCGTAGGTCACGTAAAGAGCAGCATCGGAGAACTTAGACACCTTCGGGGTATAAGCGGCGTTAGTTGCAACCTCTCCGCCGGGAGCCAGCAGCCAGCAAGCGGCCACCAGCACAACGGCTCCGACAATCAGCGCAATGAACGTAATCAAGCTCTTCTTGGACTTGCTAACGTCAAGCAGCAGAAAGAACAGAACCAGCACCAGCGCAATGGCTACGAGCACATAAGCCCAGATGATGTAGGTATCCACCATAGGGTCGCTCGTGGTATTGTGCGGCAGGAGGAAGAAGACAACCAGCAATATCGCAGAGATACCCAGAAGGATCCATTTTAAATATTTAGCCAGTTTCATTGTTTTGTTTTTTTCAATTGTTAATAATACTACCCTGCAGATTCAGATTATTTCTGGTTAGCTACCAGAAGGTCAACGAAGCTGATGGAAGCGTCTTCCATCTGGGCAACGATGGTGTCGATCTTGGAGATAAGGTAGTTATAGAACAACTGAAGGATGATGGCAACAACCAGACCGCCGACGGTGGTGATCAGGGCGACTTTCATACCGCCTGCAACCAGGTTCGGGGAGATATCACCTGCAACCTCGATGGCATCGAATGCCTGGATCAGACCAATCACTGTACCAAGGAATCCGAGCATAGGTGCGATACCGATGAACAGGGAAATCCAGCTCAGGCCCTTCTCAAGCTGAGCCATCTGAACTGAACCGTAGCTTGTAACGGCCTTCTCTACGTTCTCAACGCCCTGGTCCATACGGATAAGACCCTGATAGAAAATGCTTGCAACGGGACCGCGGGTGTTGCGGCAAACGTCTTTAGCTTTCTCTACGTCACCCTTCTTGAGAGCGTCTTCTACGCTGCCGAGAAGTTTCTTGGTGTTGGTCTGGGCAAGGTTGAGTGTGATGATACGCTCAATTGCGATGGCAAGACCAAGGATAAGGCAGATGAGCACCAATGCCATGAAGCCGGCGCCACCTTCGATGAATTTAGCCTTGAGCTGCTGGTGCAGAGGTTTGTCGCTGCCGGTAGCCTCAAACGGGTTAACGGGAGTCTCGGGTGCGGGAGCTGCAACTTCTTCCTGAGCCTCGGGTGCAGGAGCGGCCTCTTCATCCTGAGCCTTAACTGATTGGAAAGCAGTGAAAGTCAGAAGACCTGCTACTGCCAAAAACATGAAAACTTTTTTCATAGATTTTTAATTAATGATAATATAGATTTTGCGTTGTTTGCAATATTGTGGTGCAAGTTAAACAATATTTTTTGAAAATAGAAATAAATTCTCGGCATTGCGGGTTGTGACGGCGTTCACTTCTTCAAAATCCACCCCTTTTATCTGTGCGATTTTCTCTGCCACAAAGCGCACGTAGGCACTCTCGTTGCGCCGTCCGCGGTAGGGCACGGGCGTCAGGTAGGGAGAGTCGGTCTCCAGCAGCACATCCTCCAGCGGAATGCGCTCCAAGGCCGCTGCAACGTGGGCATTCTTGAATGTGACAACCCCGCCGATGCCCACAAAAAAGTCGCCGGCACGCTTGATCCGGGTGTACGTTTCGTAACTGCCGGTAAAGGCGTGGAAAGTGCCCCGCAGCGGCTTTGCAACCTTCTTGATGCAGGCAAAAATCTCTTCGGTGGCCTCGCGTGCGTGGATGATTACGGGCAGGTCCGCCTCGTGTGCCAGGTCCAGCTGGGCGCAGAAAACCTCCTTTTGCTCTTCGAGATAGTCCTTGCTCCAATAGAGGTCCATCCCTATCTCGCCTATGGCGACCCAGGGGCGGTCGTGCAGGTGGTCATATACAAACTGCAACTCTTCGCGCCAGTTCTCCCTGATTTCGGTGGGATGAAGGCCTATGGCAGCAAATGCAAATCCCGGCAGGGCGTCGGCGGCCGCCACCATAAGGTCGTGGCAGGAGGAATCGATGCCCGGCATCACCAGTTTCTCTACCCCCGCCTCCCTGGCGCGGGCAATCATCTGGTCAAAATCTTCATTGAAGGCCTCGTCGTATATGTGCGAATGCGTGTCAATCATATCAAGCGCGAATTTAATCAATTCGCGCAATACTTGTTTCCGCCCACCAGCGAGATTGCGCCCGACATCTCCAGCTCAATGAGCGGGAGCGAGAGGTCGCGGACGCTGCAGTCCAGGGCGGCGGCGATGGTTTCTGTGTCAGATTCGGGATGCTCTGTCAGGAATTTGACAATATTGCCCTTGACTCCGTCGCCGAAATCTAGTGGCAGGAAGCCTTGCCGGACATCCCAGTTCATAGCGCGGATTATGCTGTCGGCGCCCGTGACTATCGCTGCCACGTGGTCTTCTATCAGGTCGTTGCAGCCGCGGAAGGTGTTGTCGTCGAAGCGGCCGGGCACCGCAAACACGCTGCGGTCGTAGTCCTGTGCCAGGCGGGCGGTGATAAGTCCGCCCCCCTTTGCCTTGGACTCCACCACCAGCGTGCAGTCGCACAGGCCGGCGATGATGCGGTTGCGACGCACGAAATTCACCGGATAAGAGGATATAAAAGGAGAAAACTCCGTCACCAGGGCTCCGTGGTGCAGGATTTCTTCTGCGAGTTGATAGTTCGAAGGCGGATAAATGGTGTCGAAACCGGTGCCCATCACCGCCACGGTGTCCAGTCCGTAGCGAAGGGCAAAAGTGTGGACGTAGGTGTCTATGCCCAGCGCCAGGCCGCTCACCACCACCGGTTTGGTGCCGCAGCGGGAAAGCCCCTCCACAATCTTGTCGCAATAGCGCCGTCCGTAACCCGTGGCGGCGCGGGTCCCCACGATGGCGATAAAGCGCGGCCGCGAAAAGTCGCATTCGCCTTTCATATAGAGAATCAGGGGTGCGTCGGGGCACTGGCGCAGCCGCTCCGGGTAGCCGGCATCCTCTATGGTAATAACCGTAAGATTGTGCTTCTCCGCCCAGTCGATGTCCCGTTCGGCCGCCTCCATCCGGATGGGAGAGAAAAGTTTGCCGGCAAACTGTATCAGGGGAGGGTATAGGCGCAGGGCTTCGTCCTGGTCCAGAGAATAAAGATTGTCCAGAGACCCGAAGGCCTCCATAATTTGCCGCGTGGGGACGCTGAGCCCCTCGAAACAGCCCGCCAGACAGGCGGTGCGAATAAGAAAATCCCGTCTCATCTTGTTGCACTTTTTAAGGTGCAAGTTAGACGGACGGGGATTTCAAAACGGAAAAATTCCGGTTTTCTTCTTCCGATTGTCTGATTTTAAAATTAGATAATCAGCATTGCGTCGCCGTAAGTGCCAAATTTATAGCCCTCTTGCAGCGCTACCTCATAGGCGTGCATCACGTTTCTGTAACCACCAAAAGCAGCCACGTTCATAAGCATTGTGGATTTGGGAAGGTGGAAATTTGAAATCAGCGCATCGGGAATGGACACCTTGTAGGGCGGGAAAATGAACTTGTTGGTCCAGCCTTCGAACTCCTCTATCTCATTGGTGGTGGTCACAAAGGTTTCCAGGCCGCGGAGCACGGTGATGCCCACTGCAACCACTTTGTGTCCGGCACGCTTGGTGGCGTTGACCTTGGCGGCTGTCTCTTCGGAGATGAAGAGCGGCTCGCTGTCCATCTTGTGCTTGGAGAGGTCCTCTACATCCACGGTGTGGAAGTGGGCGTTGCCCATATGGAGGGTTATGAAAGCCGAATCCACGCCCTTGATTTCCAGCCTCTTGAAGAGGATTTTGCTGAAGTGCAGGCCGGCGGCGGGAGATGCCACGGCGCCTTCGTTCTTGGCGTAGATGGTCTGGAAACGCTCTTTGTCTATCTCCTCTGCGCGGGGGCGGATCCACTTGGGAACCGGCAGGGAGCCTATGGAATAGAGGGCTTTCTTGAATTCCTCGTAAGGACCGTCATAGAGGAAACGCAGGGTGCGTCCGCGGGAGGTGGTGTTGTCTATCACCTCGGCCACCAGGGAATTGTCATCGCCAAAATAGAGTTTGTTGCCAATCCTGATTTTGCGGGCGGGATCCACCAGAACGTCCCACAGATGCTGCTCGCGGTTGAGCTCGCGCAGCAGGAAAACCTCAATCTCGGCGCCGGTCTTCTCTTTGTTGCCGAAGAGTTTTGCCGGGAAAACCTTGGTGTCGTTGAACACACACAGGTCTCCGTCGTCAAGATAGTCTATAAGATCCTTGAATATCTTGTGCTCAATCTCGCCGGTGTCCTTATGCAGAACCATCAGCTTGCACTCGTCCCTCTCTTCTGAAGGATACTTTGCAATCTGATCTAGCGTGAGCGGGAATTCGAATTCTTTTTGTTTCATGCGCTATTAGGGGTAATTAGCCGACAAAATTATTCGATGAAACCAAAAAATCCAAATCAATTGCGTTATTTATTTCAAAATCACCGCTTAGGGTGCGTCTGAGGGCGGTCAGATGTGCGCCGCTTCCCACCGCCAGGCCCAGATCCCGCGCGAAAGAGCGGATATAGGTCCCCTTGCTGCAGCGCAGCGTCACGGTGGCCACCGGCCGGCCGCTTGGGCCTGTCTTGAAGCTGTCTAGACGGGCCTTTTCTATGGTGATCAGAGACGATTTCAGCTCCACGGCTTC
>JAEETP010000135.1 GCA_016290415.1 Bacteroidales bacterium | reverse complement strand
GCCGTTCACCACAGAGTAAGGTTTTACATTAATCCACGAACTTGATCTTGCCGAGGTCGCGGGGGCGTGCTTCGGGGTCTTCGTCGGGATAGCCGAGGCCCACGATAATGCGTAGCCTGTAGCCTTCGCTGAAGCCCAGACGGTCCACGAAGGGTTTGGCGTCGGGGTTGCCCTCCATATACCAAACCGGACCGGCCATAACTATTGACCCGAGGCCAAAGGATTTGGCTGCCAGGCAGATATTCTCGCACAGCAGGCCCACATTCACCAGGCACATACCCGACTCGTCGTCGGGGCAGGCCACGGCTATGGCCGCAGTGGCGTTGCGCAGGCAGTTGCGGTATTTGGGATCGCCGTCGCTTGAGAGGAAAGGCGCCGTCCCGTCCAGGACCTTGGTGAGGCCGTCAAAATAGTCTGGACTGTCTATGATGCGCACTTCCCACTGCTGACGGTTCATAGCGTTGGGGGCATTCACGCCGCACTCAGCAATTTTCTGCAGCATTTCGCGCGGAACAGGCTGGTCGGTATAGTGCCGTATAGAGCGACGCGCCATAATGGTTTCAATAACTGGATTGTTCATATCCGCTTCCTGGTTTTTAGGGGCATTCTGCCCACATCCAAAGCAAATGGATGCAATGGCTATTAATAGAGCTAACTTTTTCATATATAGTGATTTATTGACAATTCAGGTACACTGCGGCGGTGGCGGCCAAGGCGGCGGTTTCTATGCGCAGGCGGCTGTCGCCAAGGGAGATGATTTGCCAGCCGCACTCCACGGCAAGGGCCATCTCCTCGCGGGAGAAGTCGCCTTCGGGGCCTATCATCACCACGAATTCGGGCAGGGCCGAACCGGCCAGGCCCGAAGCGCTTCCGGCGGAGGCCAGAGCCTCGCGGATATGGATTTTGGCAGCCCCTTCGACCTCGCTGCAATAACAGATAATCTTGCGCACGCCGGGGGCAAAATCGCGCTTCAGGAGCTCCCGGACTGGGGTCAGCGGCGCCAGCGAGGGAACAGCCCCCTTGTGGCTCTGCTTGGCGGCGGATACTATTATCCGCTCGCAGCGGTCGCCCTTGAAGACCTTGCGCTCGCTGTAGTCACCCACCAGCGGCACAATCTCGTCCACCCCTATCTCTGTGGCCTTCTCGCAGAACCACTCGAAACGGTCTATGTTCTTGGGCGGCGCCACGGCCATAGTAAGACGATACGGATGCGAGCCGTAGCCCTCCACAACGCTTACCACCTCGAAACCGGTGGCTGACGGGTCGGCAGAGACTATGCGGCACTTGTACAGATTGCCGCAGCCGTCTATCACGTGTATCGTGTCGCCGGCGCGGTGGCGCAGCACCTTGATGCAGTGGCCCGACTCCTGCCGGTCCAGTTCGCGTGCGCCAGAGGCGATTTCTCTTGAGAAGAACAGTTCCATATGGTTAAGAGCAGGCTTCAGTTCGTTTCCACTCCCCCACTTCCATATCGTGTATGTCGCTGCCGTCTATGTGAAAGCGCAGCGCGGTGCGCACGGTGTGGATTCCCTGAAAGCCGCAGCTTCCGGGATTGAACACCATCACGCCCAGCTTCTTGTCACCCATCACGCGCAGGATATGCGAGTGTCCGCACACGAAAATGCGGGGTTTGTTGTGGGTAATCAGGTTGTAGGCCTCCCAGTCATAGCGGCCGGGGAAGCCGCCTATGTGAGTCATAGCCACCTTCACTTCCTCTGCCATAAACACATTCTGCCAGGGATATACCAGCCGCACGTCGCCGCCGTCGCAGTTGCCGTATACGCCTATCAGCGGCTTGAAAGCGGCTATCTCGTCGGCACATTCAATGCCGCCGAAGTCGCCCGCGTGCCAAATCACGTCCACCGGCTCCAGAAAGCGCCGCACATCATCGGCAAAGGTGCCGTGAGTATCTGAAATGACCCCTACGAACATATCGTGATGCGTCTTGTGGTTTCGTCTATCGGCTCTATGCGAACATCCACGGTATCTTCGGGGAGCAGCTCCGCAATCTTCTCCGGCCATTCCATAAGACACAGGCATCCGCTGTAGAAATACTCCTCCAGACCAAGGTCCTGTGCCTCTTTCAAAGAGTCAATCCGGTAGAAATCAAAATGGAAAACCGGCTCGCCGGCGGCCGATTGATATTCGTTCACTATGGTGAATGTCGGGCTGCAGACGTTGTCTTCCACCCCCAGCCGGTCGCAGATGGCCTTGATAAAAGTAGTCTTGCCCGCCCCAAGGTGGCCGTAGAAAGCGATTATGGTGTTGCCGATTATCGCTTCCATAAACTCGGCTGCAGCGGCATCCAGATTGTCCTTATGGCAAATTATCTCCTTCATTTCGTTTGAAATCCTACTACAAAGATATAAATTTGCTATTGCTATGGACAAATCTCTTACAAATACATACAGCTATACCGTTCTGCCTGAAGATCTGGACGGACGCCGTCATTTCAGGGCGGTGGCGCTGGAAAGAATGCTGCTGAATGTGGCCTACAACGCCGCCAACGACCGCGGTTTCGGGGCGCTGAAACTTATTGACAGCGGCAGCGTCAGCTGGGTGCTTCTCAAATTTGCCGTGGAGATGGAAACTATGCCGGCAGAAGAGGAAACCGTGAGCATAGAGACCTGGGTGGGCAGTGTGAACCGGATGCTCACCACCAGAAATTTTGTGGTGCGCAACTCCGCCAGAGAGATCATCGGCTTCGCCACATCTGAGTGGACCATAATTAATCTGGCCACCCGCCGGCCGGTGAATATCACAGCCGACACCACCATCGCGGGGGTGGTCAACCCCGAGACGGTTCCGGTGGCGCTTCCCGGCAAGCTGCCCGAAGCGGGCGGCAAGGCCTCCCGCAACCTTACTGTATCTTACAGCGACATAGACTATAACGGCCACACCAATTCTATGCAGTATCTGCAGTGGATGCTGGACAGCTGCCCCGTAGAGATGCTCTATGAGAGGGAAATCTCCCGTCTGGAGATAATCTATATAAAAGAAGTGCTCTACGGCGAGCCCGTCTCGGTCCACTTTGAAGAGATGGAAGACGGCAGCACGCTGTTCGCCGCCCGCGGCGCACAAGGCGACTTTGCCCGCGCGAGAATCGTGTGGAAATAATTACAAATATGCGTTATCTCCTTCATCTGTTCACATTAATCCTGATGGTTGCCTCGGCCTCAGGATGCCAAACCCCGAAGCCGGATCCGGAAGACGGGAAAGAGGTTGTAGAACCCGAAACTCCGGAGACGCCGGAGACACCGGATGTTCCCGACACTCCGCCGGAGGACACCTACGAAGAGACTTTCCTGACGCTGATTTCTTACAACGTGGCCAATATGGGCCACGGTGGAGACCGTCTTGGCGACATCGCCCGCTTTATCCAGGAGACCGGCGCCGACTTTGTGG
>JAEETP010000134.1 GCA_016290415.1 Bacteroidales bacterium | reverse complement strand
GGACATGCTTTCACGCCAGAGCTTCGGTACCAAGGGCAGCTGGCTGCCGAGCGCCATGATCAGCTTTACCCAGACCGGATGGTTCGGCGTTGGTCTGGCAATGTTTGCGATCCCCGTTGCCAAGGAGCTGATGGGCCTTGAAGTCACGCCCGATTCAATGCCCTGGCAAGGTTATCTGCTGGTGGCGGTAGCCGGTATTCTTATGACCGCCAGTGCCTATTTCGGTATCAAGAGTCTGACGATCATCAGTTATATAGCAGTTCCTGCGGTGGCCATACTCGGCACCGTGGCAATGATTATGGCCGTGCGCCACGGAGACGCCGGCTTGGTGGAACAGTTTGCCAAGGGCACCAAAGACCTGGGCATCATTGCGGGTGCAGGACTTGTGGTAGGAAGCTTCGTATCGGGAGGAACGGCCACGCCAAACTTCACCCGCTTTGCCAAGAACGGCAAAGTGGGCTTAATCATCACCGTTATCGCTTTCTTCCTCGGCAACAGCCTGATGTTCCTCTTCGGTGCAGTTTCCAGCATCTATGTAGGCGGCAACGACATCTTCGAGGTGATGCTCAACCTTAATCTGTTCTACCTGGCGGTGCTTGTTCTCGGCCTGAACATCTGGACCACAAACGACAATGCCCTTTACACTGCCGGTCTCGGGCTTTCCAATATATTCGGACTGTCAAAGAAGACCATGGTCATCATTTCCGGCATCATAGGCACCGTGGCTGCCGTGTGGCTGTACTGGAACTTCTGCGGATGGCTCAACGTGCTCAACTGCACTCTGCCGCCGGTCGGCATCATCCTTATCCTCCATTACTTTACCCACAAGGGCAAAAAAGTCCAGGAAAAGGCCGTCAACTGGAGCGCTATAGTAGGTGTGGTAGCGGGCGCAGTGGTGGCCAATCTGCTGCACTGGGGCTTTGCATCCATCAACGGTATGGTGGTAGCGGCCCTCTGCTGGGGTGCGGGCGAATTGATAGCACGCAAGAAATAATCAGTCCAGAATCTGGCCGGCGGCGTTTTTGGTATCGACCTTTTCGATAATACGTTCCAGAATGCCGTCCTCGCTGAAGATAAATGTACGGCGAAGCGTTCCGAGCGTTGTTTTGCCGTACATTTTCTTTTCGCCCCAGGCACCGAAATCCTGAAGCATCCGGGTGCCGGTATCGGCCAGCAGACGGAACGGAAGCTCGTGCTTGGCGCGGAAGCCGCTATGTGATTTGGCGCTGTCTTTGCTCACTCCTACCACGTTATAGCCGGCAGCGGTAAGAGCAGCATAATTGTCGCGGAACGAGCAGGCTTCGGCCGTACATCCGGAGGTATTGTCTTTGGGATAGAAATAAATGATGGTTTTCTTGCCCTGGCCGATAAAGTCTGCCGAGCTTACCGTATTCCCGTCCTGGTCGAGCACTTCAAAGGACGGCATGGGATCTCCGATTTTCAACATATATGCTTGATTGTTAAGGTATGAATTGGACGCACACGGGTGCGCTTACTTGTATGCTCTTCCCCGTTGCGGCAAGCGCCCCGGAGTCTTTGTCTATACTGTATATCTGAATGCAGCCGCTGTCCCTGCAGGCGCAAAGAAGGTATGAGCCGTCGGGCGAAATGGCAAAATTGCGGGGGTGGATTCCGGTGGCCTGGAATGATTGGGGTTTAACCCTGCCGGTCTTGGGGTTAACTGAGAATACGGCTATACCGTCTTGCTTCAGGCGGTGGCTGGTGTAGAGGAAACGGCCGTCCGGGCTCAGGTGTAAGTCGGCGCTACCATGTCCCTCTCCGGGGTATGCGGTGAGGGTCTGGATGGGGGTCAGCTTTCCATTTTTGCCATACTTGAATACCACAAGCTTGTCCCCCAGCTCGCAGAGCAGGTATGCGAATCGGCCGTCTGAACTGAAAATCATGTGCCGTGGGCCGAACGTCTCGCGCCCTTTGTGTTGCCAGGCCACTTGCGGTTCTGCCAGTGTGGGGTCATTGTTGAAACGGTGGATGCAATCGTTCCCCAGATTGGCGGCAAAGATGTATTTGCCATCCGGCGAGAGAACGGCGCAGTGCATATGGGCGCCTTTCCGGCCATAGATGGCGGCGATGCTTTTAATATCGCCTTGATTTGTTAACCTGAATGATGTGAGCGTTCCTCCAGTATAGTTAGAACTGATAAGAGATTGGTTTGTAAGCAGCAGGTTGCAAGGGTCTTCACCGCCCGTGGGGATGGGGAAGCTTTGGCGGAGAGTTATGGTGTCATCGTTTATCGCGTAGGAACTTACACCCTGACGCCCGTCACTGAATTCGCTTACCGAGTAGGCTCCGTATGGGGCGGGGATGACAAAAGAAGGGTTGCCGGAGGGGGCTTCCGAGAGGAACTTCGTGTCGGCGGTAATGGAGTCAAATTCGTAAAGATATACCCCCTGGGATGCTGTTCCTTCGGTGTAAGTACCCACTAGAAGGCGTAGCGGCTGGGCCAGCAAGGAGCAGCTTGCGGAGAGCAGGATAATGATTGCTGAGATGCGTCTCATGACTTTTTATAATTATTGGCCCAAATGACGCCGATAAGGATGGCTGCGCAGCCAAGTGCCGAGGGCAGGGTTAATCTTTCTCCAAGCAGGGCCATAGCCGTAATCAGGGTGAAGACCGGGTTGAGATAGACGTAATTAGTGGATGTGACGTTACCCAGCTTGTCCATCACCAGGTTCCACAGGATGAAGCATACAAGCGAAGCTATCAGGCCAAGAAAGAGCAGATTGGTCCAGACGGGAGTTTGTGTGAGGATGGTTGGAGATAGCGAATCGCTGTAAGAACCCAGGAAAGGTAGGATTGTGAGCAGACCGTAAAAGAATACTTTTCGTGTGGCAGTGACGGGACCGTATTCTCTTGTCATCTCCCCCATGAAAAGGCTGTAAACCGCCCAGCATAGTGCGGCACCGATAGCAAGTAAGTCCCCTGTTGCCGAGAGTTGCAGTTTTGTGCCGTCAAATACCACCACCGCCATTCCCGCAAGGGCGAGCAGGGTGCCGCAGACAAGTGGAGCGCCGAGGCGGATATTCTCCAGTCCATTTGCAAAGCGGCCTTTGCTCAAACGCTTGAAAATCAGCGTGAAGATTGCTGTAAACAGTGGTGCGGAGCAAACGAGGAATGCTACGTTGCAGGCCTGGGTATGTGCCAGCGCGGTGTTTTCCGTGAGGAAGTAGAAAGAGCCGCCGGAAATGCCCAGTAGGAGGAATACCAGTTCTTCCTTCCAGCCGAACCAAAGTTTGGAGGTCTGGTGTGTGAGAGCGATGTACAGCCATATTCCCGCGTAGGCAAGCGTAAAGCGGACAAAGAAAATGGCTACCGGATGCATGCCGGCGCCTATCAGTACTTTGGTACTGACAAATGTCACGCCCCACACTGCCACAACTGCAAGCGCGAGCAAATGATACCTAAGGCGCCTTTCGCTCATTCGTTTAATCTACAAACTTCTTTC
>JAEETP010000133.1 GCA_016290415.1 Bacteroidales bacterium | reverse complement strand
TGGCGGAGAAGGTGACGTTTGTGCCGGACACCTCCATAGAGAACCACTCGTCACCCTGCGCCTTGGCACGGAACGGCACATTGGCCGACACCTCAAATGAACCTTCGAACGGCTGGTCATTATATTCAATACTGTGCTGCGATGCGGCGATAAAAGCCGCCTCCTGATCTATTGAAACAATCTTCTCAAAACCGTCTGCCGTGAATGTCAGGCGGCCCTGACGAGCATTCCCGGAGTCATTGAGGGCCACGGTGAACTCGCGCTTGCCGCCGGTGGTGCCGGCATCGCCGCTTATCCATTCCGAAGCATCTGACTCGCAAGTGTAGCCTATATTGGTGTGGATGTCCACCTCAGCCTTGCCGCCCTCTGGGCCGAACGAGAAAGACTGAGGATTAACATCAAAAGCGTCTTTCTGCGCCTGGAGCACCGTGACAGTCTCGCTGACCTCATATTCCTTATTTACAAAACCAATCCGGCAGGTGCGGGACTGCTCGGCGTCATTGGCAGCGACGGTGACGATATAGCCGCCATCTTCTGCGGCTGCCACGGTGCACCAGGGTGCATCTTCGGGCGGAACCAGGGTGTATTCCACGCTGCCGGTCACACTCAGGATCTGGCTGCCGCCAGCGCTGGCAAACCTCAACTCTTGGGCAGAGAACTCAGGCGCAACTCCCGCCTGGGAAAAATCGAGAGTCTTCTTTGCATTGCCGCGGCTGATGGTCAGCGAAGCAGTGCGCCCCTCGCCCGACAAGCTCTTGTCCACGGTGATTATGCGCCTTGCAGGATTGCCTTCCAAAGTGGAGACTTTAACCCAGTCGGCGCCATCTACGGTGAACTTATATTCTTTGGTGGGGTCAGTGTCAAACTCAAACGAACCGCCCTCGGGACCGAATTCAAAAAGCGGCAGCGAGGCATACATAATGTCCACCGCCTTGTGCAGGATGTGCAGGCTGCCGGTCAGATTGTAGTCGGGGTTGCCGAAGGACACTATCCCTTCGCGCAGGAACCACCCCTCGTTCTCTTCTATGGCCACGTCAAAGATCATACTGGACTTCTGGCCGTCTGTGCCGCCGGAAGTTTCGCCTGTAATGGAAAGCCAGGGAGCATCTTCTGGCAGATAAGAGACATAGGAGACATTGCTCTCTACCATCACCGGAAGCCGCGTGACAGAGGCCTCAAGGGCCACATCGTCTATTGAAAGAGTGATATATGCGGCAATCTGGCTGACGGTTACAGTGTGTGAGAAGTCCCCGCCGGCGACAGTGACCTCGCACTGCCTGTCGGCGCCGGAGTTGTTCTTGTCCACCTCGAACATAAGGTCGGCGTGCAGCGGGGCCTTGGTTTGCACCTGACGGACCCAGTCTGCAGAGAAGGTGACTGTGTAGTCGATGTTGTAGTCCAGCTTTGCAGCAAAGTTGCCGCCCTGCGGCCCGAATTCGCACTCGTCGTCTACCGTGAGATCCAGCACGTCTATCTGCTGTTGTATCACGGCAATGGTGCCGTGGGTCGTGGCGTTGTCTATCCTGACCAAAGCCTGGCGGACCGCAAACTCGTCGTTTGGATCACACGTTACGGCAAGTGTAGAACCGCCGCTGCCGCCGTCGGCAGGAGTGACGTGACACCAGGCGGCGCCCGAAACCACAGATGTTTTCCAGCGGGAATGGGAAATAATGCTGAAACGGTTTTTGCCTCCCGTGGCGGGTACCACAATGGTGGTGTCAATAAGCAGGGGTTCCTCTACGGGCTCTTCCGGCTCTATCTTGCCGCCACCCTTGCAGCCTTGCAGAGCGGCAGCCAGCATACCGGCCAGCACCAGAAAGAATATGAGGAGCCCTCTCTTCATATTTTATTTAACCTGAAGGGTTTCGCCGTGGTCGTTCACTATCCCCTTGAGCCAGCGCTCGCGCTGTGCAGGATGTTTGGGCGACGCGGGAATATCGCCGCCGGGCACGGTCATTTTATAATTGCCGGCCTCGTCCTTGACCTTGACATTGCCGTCCATAAAATCTACCAGGAGTTCCTTTTCCAGCTCTTTCCAGCGCTTCATCAAGTGGGTGGCCAGGCCGCTGGTGGCCTCGGTCATAATCTTGACCGCCTTCTTGCGGTTACCCTTGTCAAGCAGCGCCTTGGCCTTGGCGTCGGTTTCTGCCACGGTCTTCAGGCAGAGCTGCTCGTAGTCTGCAATCTCGCTGCGCAGCACGGGGGCCACGCGGTCATAGAACAGATATGCAAAATGCGTAACCTTGTTGAACTGCCAGAATGCGGAGGTCGGGGAATATTCTGTCATACTGCCGTTGCCCACAGCAAACACATAGGGAACCGCATTCACATTGGTATACACGGGAGTCAGCGCGCTGGTGGCGGCATCGTCCACCCCGAACCAGAGAATTCCGCCTACTTCGTCGGGAAGCCATTCGCGGGCCTGCCCCAGAACCCAATAGCCGGTCTGCTGGGTGGCGATGGCGCGTTCGTGGACATACTGCTTGCCGTCCACCTCAAACTCCATAGGACGCCAGCGGTAAGGAACGCTGTTGCAGCCTGCGCCGACATCCTGGGTCATATCCATAGGAGTCCCCTCGAAATGGTCGCGCATAACGTTGGCCAGGGCGCTCAGGGTCACCTTCTTGGCCGGTTTTACCCAAAGCGGCATCCGATGCTTTACATTGTGGCCCATTGCATAGTCCAGATAGTCGGATGCGGCGGCGCTGTGTTTCCCGTCGGCGTCCTCCCACTGGAAATTGCCCTCGCAAAGAATGTTGAAGGCCGACCAGGCGCGGCTGTCGCAGAAACGGGCCCCGCCAAAGTCCACGGGATTGTAGGTGTCGGAAAAGCTGAAATCCTTGTCTTCGCCGCTGAACCAGCCTTTTGCACGGGCAAAAGAGATCACGTCGGGGCTGTAGAGACAGTTGTCGGGATCGTCCAGCGGGAAGGTGGTGATGCGGGCCTGATTGGCGTGGGCGCAGATATAGCCGTCGGGGATACGGCGGGCAACCCAGACGCTGCCGGTGCCGTCGCCCTTGCTCACCATTTCCATTATCCACGCCTCGGATTTATCAGCAATGGAAAATGACTCGCCTTCAGAGGGATAGCCATATTTCTGGGTCAATTCATCCATAATCTCTATCGCCTCGCGGGCCGTCCTGGCCCTCTGCAGGGTGATGAAGATAAGGGAGCCGTAGTCCATTATGCCGCCGCCACCCCACAGCTCTTCGCGGCCGCCAAAGGTGGTCTCGGTGATAATGAGCTGATACTGGTTCATATTGCCCACCGTCTGATAAGTCTTCATCAGCTGGGGGATTTCGCCCATATAATTCCCTTCGTCCCAGTTATAAACCTTGAGCATCTCGGGCACTTTGAAGGTGCGGGCGGGCTTGAAATCCAGCGCACCGTACAGCTGATGGCTGTCGGCCGCGTAAGTTACCATCACGGAGCCGTCTGCAGAGGCGCCCGAGGTTACAATCACATTTGTGCAGGCA
>JAEETP010000039.1 GCA_016290415.1 Bacteroidales bacterium | reverse complement strand
TTACAAAACATTGCCTGTATCTTTTCGCAGCCCTTACCGACAGTAACGGTCGGCTGCTGGCAGACCTTTTTGAACATCCCGAGCCGCATCCGCAGTGGGGCACATACTGCTTTACTTACAGCCTGCTGTATTCTTCAATACTGCTGGAATATCTTAACGATACAGGCGATATCGACACCGCCCGCGACCTCTGGCCGGTGGTCAAGGTGCAGATGGAAGACGCCGTAAGGCGTGTCAGGGACAATGGCTGGGTGGATGCCAGCCGCGCCTGGCTGTTCTTTGACCACGCCGTGCTGGATGCGGAAGTCCCCTTCCAGGGAGCGGTGCTGTTTGCGCTGGAGCAGACCTGTGAGCTGGCCCGTAAGATAGGTTACGGCGACCAGGTGGAGCAGTGGAGCAAGCTGCGGGCGAAAATCCGCAAGGGGGCCAGGAAGCGTTATTACAGTCCTCGGGAGCATCTGATGCTGAGCCCGGGCGGTGCACCGGCATCGGTACACGCCCAGATCTGGGCCATAATCGGCGGCATCCTCTCGCCAAAAGAGGGCGCCCGCGCACTGGAGACTGTGCTTAAGAATGAAGATGCGGTCCGCCCTGCTTCGCCATATGCAATGCACTATCTGCTGGAGGCAATGCTGCGTTGCGGAATGTACGATGCGGCCCGCAGCACAATGATAGACTATTGGGGTGGAATGGTCCGCAAAGGGGCCGACACCTTCTGGGAGGTCTATGACCCCGCCGACGATTTCCGAGCCCCTTACGGCTTTTATCCGCTGAACAGCTACTGCCACGCCTGGAGCTGCACGCCCACCTATTTCATCTTCAAATACCCCGAAGTGTTTCAGAAGTAGCGGCCCGGATAGCGCTATTTGCAGAGCATTATGTCCAGAATCATCCGGTCGGTGGTTTTCATACCGACGCTGCCTATGGCGCCCAGGTTGCGGATGGTTTTCTCGACGTCTTCTTCGATAATGCCGTCGGTGGCGGGGATGCAGGTGCCGCGAAGCGCCAGTACGGCGCTCTGAATGGCGCAGGAGACGCCGGAGGCGACCTTCATTGCGCAGCCCACCTTGGCACCGTCGCACACCATACCGGTGATGTTGCCCGCCATATTCTGGATGGCGGCGCAGACCTCTTTAAGGCCGCCGCCCTGCAGGTAGACTATGCCGCAGGCGCTGCCGGTAGAGGCCACCACGCATCCGCACAGGGCCGACAGCCGGCCCAGGTAACTCTTGATATGTATGGCCACCAGATTGCTCAGAATCAGCGCCCTGGCCAGCCGTTCGTCGTCTATGCCGTATTTGATGGCGTAGGCGATGACGGGCATGCTGCAGGTGATGCCCTGGTTGCCGCTGCCGCTGTTGGACATTGCCGGCAGGGTGCTGCCCGCCATACGGGCGTCGGAGGCCGCGGCGGTCATACCCATAGCAAAGCTAAGCAGGTCGTCGCCAAACACCTCCTGCTGGTTTTCGCGGATGGCCTTGCCCACCTTGAGGCCGTAGTCCTTTTCCAACCCCTCGCGGGCTAGGGCCAGATTCAGGGTGCGGTCTTCAAGTATGAATTCTATATCCTTGTAGTCGGCCCGGAGCGCATACTCGTAAATCTCCTTTACGGTGAGGCCCAGGTCCTTATTGTCGGACTCGGAGCCGGCGGCGGCAGATTCCGAACTCATCAGGATGCGGTCGGCGAAACAGGTCTCCACAATGCGGTCGTGGTTGTCTTCTATCACTGCGTAGGCGTGAGGGTCCACCTCTGCGCTGGCCGAAGTCCCTCCCAGGGCCACGGTGGCCTTTACATACAGCAGATGCTCTGTGTCGGCCACGGAGATATTTACCGCCTTGGAACTTACCAGATCCCTGGCACGGGCGACATCGTCTTCAGTCAGGTTCTTGAGGACTTCCAGCCCCAGCGAAGAGTCGCCGCACACGGCGCCCAGGGCGGCCGCCACGTGCAGGCCTATCATACCGGTGCCGGGGATGCCCACGCCCATCCCGTTCTTGAGGATGTTGGCGCTCACCGCCACGTCAAGTTTGAAATCGGCCTCACGGCGCCACCCGTCAGGGCAGGCGGCGGGGCAGTTTTCGGTGATGATTTCCACCGCCTTGGCCACCGCCAGGGCCACTGCAATGGGTTCGGTGCAGCCCAGGGCCGGCTTTACCTCGCGGTGAATCAGATCTATTATCTGCTGTTCGCGCTGTGTCATAGGTCAAGGAATTTGACAAACTCGCCGGCGTCCAGGTTGTAGCCGCGCGGGCCGGCCAGGGTGTTGCCTTCGCCGTCCAGTATGAAATAGTTGGGCTGGGAGTTCACTCCGAAACGCTTCATCACGAGGTCGGAATTGACCCGGCCGACATCCTTCAGGGTCTTGCCCTGGTCGTTGGTGACCCATTTCTCCTTGGGCAGAGGGGTCTTGTCGTCTACATATAGGGTGACAATCACAAAGTCGTTCTGCAGGCGGCGCAGCACCTCGGGGTCGCTCCACACGCGGGCCTCCATCTCGCGGCAGTTCACGCAGCCGTGGCCGGAGATATCCACGAACACCTTCTTGCCCTGGGCCGCTGCGGCGGCAATGCCGTCTTCAAGGCTGCTGTAGCCAGTAAGGCCGTGGGGGAGGGCCACCATTGTGGCGGCCTGAAGCGGCGGCAGTTGTTCAGGCGCCGCCTCTGTATATTTGCCCAGCACAAAGTCCTGAGTCTGGATGGGCGGCAGATAGCCGCTGAGAGCCTTGAGCGGCGCGCCCCACATACCGGGAATCATATACACCACAAAGGCGAAATCTATGATGGCCAGCGCCAGACGGCCCACCGAGATATATTCCAGCGGAGTGTCGTGTTTAAAGCGGAGCTTGCCCAGCAAGTAGAACCCCAGCAGGGAGAAGCATACAATCCAGATGGCCAGATAGACTTCGCGGTCCAGCAGATGCCAGTGGTAGGTCTGGTCGGCAACGGAGAGGAATTTGAGGCCGAGGGCGACCTCAATGAAGCCCAGCACCACTTTCACGCTGTTTAGCCAGCCGCCGCTCTTGGGAAGTTTCTTGAGGACTGAAGGGAAGAAGGCCAGCAGGGCAAAGGGCAGGGCAAAGGCTATGCTGAAGGCCAGCATAGTGACCATCGGGGTCCAGAATTCGCCCTGGGTGCTCTTTATCAGCACAGTGCCCACTATGGGGCCGGTGCAGCTGAAACTCACAAGCACCAGGGTCAGCGCCAGGAAAAACACGCCCAGAAGGCCCTTCTTGTCGCTGCCGCTGTCGGCCTTGTTGGTCCATTTAGAGGGCAGGGTGATTTCGAAAGCGCCGAAAAACGATGCCGCAAACACCATAAAGATGATGAAGAACAGTATGTTGGGCAGCCAGTGCGTAGACAGCCAGTTGAAAATGTCGGCGGTGACACTCTTGCCACCCAGAGCCCAGGTGAGGCCTATAATGATGCATATGGGCACCGTGTACAGCAACACTATGAACAGGCCGTACATCAGGGCGTTGAAGCGCCCCTTGGCTGCCGAACCCGATCTCTTGAGAAAGAATGACACCGTCATAGGCACCATAGGGAACACGCAGGGGGTCAACAGCATCAGGAACCCCCAAAGGATGGCCTCCAGAATCAGCGCCCAGAGACCTTTGGAAGGGGTTTTAGGCGCCGGTGCGGCAGCAATTTCGCCTCCGGCAATCTGTACCGGAACTGAGAACTCATAGTCCTCCGGCATATTGCACTCGTCGCCGCTGCAGGCGCTCCAGGTCACGGTGCCGCCCACAGTGACCTGCTTGCCGCCATTAAGCTCCAGATCCTGGCGCAGCACATAATTGCCCGTGACCACGGTCTCGCCCTTGTAGTAGGCGGGGGCGAATTCCTCGGTGGGGTCGCCAACCGCAGTGACGCCTTCTGAAGCATTTACATTGAGGGTGGTGCCCACATATTCGTCGGCCATAGGGTGGACGTAATATCCGTCGGCAACCTGTCCTGTGACTACCAGCTGGTAGCTGTTGTCCTGTATGTGGTTCACGGCAGCCTTCCACACAACGGTGGGGTTGGCCTGTGCTATAAGGAATGACAGCAGTACTGTCAGAAAGGAATGGAACATATTGAAGCTATTTAACAAGCATCAAAGATAGTGTTTATTCTTGATTGGCGGCCTACCTGAAGGCGGTGTTCTGCTCTATCTTGCCCTTGGAGATATTCACTTCGTAGTCGGGGATGGGAAGTATCTTCTGGGCGTCTGGAAGATCGGCGTTGCGCAGAGGTCTGCCGGTGCGTATAAGATCCCAGCGCTGGTGACTCTCAAACGCAAGCTCACGGTTTCTCTCTGCAAGAATCTCCGCAATAAAGGCGTCTTTGCCGTCAAAATCGGCCGCCGTGAGGAACGAAGGCCTTGCCTCGGGGGCGAAGGGTCTGCGGCGGATGTCGTTCAAATGCTTTAGAGCCTCTTCTGTGATGCCGTCGCGGCGGGCGATGGCCTCGGCAAGATTAAGCTTGATCTCGGACAGGCGTATGAATATGACATCGTCGTAGCCGGCGTTGTTGGTAAATTTGAGAGTAGTCAGGTCGTCGGGGTAATAGTTGGCGCTGCCATTCCCGATCAGGCAGTCGGGCGAGTCCTCGACGAAACCCCTGTAGTCGCCTTCGGCATAAGTTTCGGCCAGGTATTCGGGCTCGATGAAGAATGTCCTTTTGGTGAAGAAAGGACTGCTGGTGCCGTTGGGATACAGCTCAGTGCTGATGCGGCTTGGCTGGAAAAATATAATCTCAGAAGACCTCGCCACCGGGTCTGGGTAGGAAGATGCCAGATTGTTGTCATATTCGTTTGAGGGGAACAAAGAGCGGCGGTGTGCTGTAGACAGGCTCTCGAATATGTAAGCGTCGCATTCCAGGACGTCGGTGGCATATTCAATGACCTTGTCCATACAGGCCCTGTCGTTGGTGTAACTGCCCTTGTACAGGTACACGCGGGAGAGAAGCGCCTTGACTACCGGAGCTGTGGCAACAAAACGGGACGCTGCGGCCGAAGGGGTGGCGGGGAGGTCGGGGATTGCCTGTTCCAGATCGGAAATGATGAATTCCCAGGTCTTGTCCACCGTGGTGCGGGTCTGTATCTGGTCGGGATTGTAGCCGTCGTAAGGCTTGTCGCGGATTATCAGGCCAAGCCCGTCTCCGTTGCCCGTGAGGGCGCCGTCGCCGAACATCTTGAGCAGGTTGAAATAGTTGAAAGCTCTCAGGAACCTGCCCTCGGCAATGATTCGCTTGTTTTCGGGGTTTTCGAGGTCGCCGAATTTGGTCACGCCATCAATCACGTTGTTGGCATAATCAATGGCGTTATATCCCTTGATCCAGGATGTGAGTATATCACCGTCCCTTACGCTGTTTTCGTATTCTCCAGTTTCCAGGGCAATGTGACCCGTGGAGCCGTCTTCGCGTGTCTTGAGGTTCTCTGTGCCAAGGTCGCCGGCCAGCCAGCAGTAAGATGAATAACTGTAGTTGTTCTGGTCTTCAGGCGCGCCGGCAAGGAATATATTCATACGGACGTAGGCGCCAAAAAGGGCGGCCTGTGCCGTCTTGGGCTCTGAGTACACTGTCTGGTCCACCATTACGTTCTCGGGCGCCAGGTCAAGGTTGCAGGAGGCGAGGACCGCAGTCAGCATCAATGTGTAAACAATCTTTTTCATATCCATCAGAAACTTATGCGGGTTCCAAGTTGAATGCTGCGGGATTGCGGCATTGTAAGATAATCATATCCGGACGAGATGGCCGAAGAGCCGAAAGCGCTGGACTCGGGGTCAAGGCCGGAATACTTGGTGAGAGTCAGCAGGTTGGTGGCCAGAACATATAGCTTGAACTGCTTTAGGAAGCCGATCTTCCTGAGCATAGCGGGATTCATGGCCCACGCCAGTTCGACATTCTTGAGACGCAGGTAGTCACCGCTTTCAAGATACCGGGTGGTGGTTACGGCCGATGTGTAGTCGTAGCTGCCTATGATAGAGGCGTTTTTCAAGGCCGGGACATCTGTCTGCTGGCCCTTCATCTGCCAGGTCTTGAGTATATCCTTGTGCAGGTTATAGGCGTTGGTGCTGGTGTAGGTCATCAGGTCGGCCTTTGTGGCATTGATGATGCGGCCGCCCACGGAGAAAGTGCAGAGGGCCGTGAGTTCAAAGCCTTTGAATGTCACGGTGTTGGTGATGCCGCCGTAGAAAATGGGGAGGGCGGTACCCATCACCACCTTGTTGCCGTTTGAGTCGTTCCAGTTTGCCGCGGGGGGAGTGGTCTTGGTGGTGCCGTCGTTGTACAGCCACAGCGGGTTTCCGGTCTCGGGATCGATGCCGGCCCACTGGTGCAGATACCATTGCGCCACGGGATAGCCCACAGCGTAATATTTAAAGGTGGAGTTCAACTGGTCCAGCTGGTCGCCTTCGAAGTTCAGCTTAAGTATCTTGTTGGTATTGCGGGACAGGTTCAATGCCGTCAGGCAGCCCCAGTCTCCCTTGCGCAGCCAGGTGGCAACGAGCCTCATCTCTATGCCGATGTTGCGCATATCGGCAATGTTTTGGTCCTGCTTGGTATAGCCGGTGTAGGCCGGCACGTCGGAGGCGAAGAGCATATCTATGGTCTTGCGGTAGTACCAGTCCACGGTCAGTTCAACCCGCCTATCCCAGAAGATGGCGTCCAGGCCGGCGTCGTAGGTAATTGTCCTCTCCCAGTTGAGGTTCACATTGCCTGGCTGTGATGTCTTGAGAAAGGCGCCGCCGCCGTAGGGGATTGAGCTCAGGACATAGGTGGCCTGCGCACCGTAGTAGCTGTTGTAGGCATCCTGGCTCTGCCAGCCTATGGAACCGCGTATCTTGAAGTCATTTATCCACGGCATATTCTTCTTCACGAAATCTTCTTCGGAAAGTCTCCATCCAGCCGAAACGGAGGGCGTGTTCAGGAATCTGTGCTCCTTGTTATAGCGGGACGAACCGTCCAGGCGGTAGGTGAGGCCCAGGATATATTTCTGGCGATAGGTATAGTTTACTCGGGCAAAGGCAGACAAAAGAGCCCATTTGCTGCTGCCGGCGTTGGTGACGCGCTTGTTCTGGGCGGCGCCGACGCCTATCAGCATAGGGCTGAAGAAGTCGGAACCGTATATCGAACTTGAATATTCGTCGCTTGTCTCGTAGCTCTGCCCGATGACGCCCTGGAGGAAACTCTTGTCTTTAAACTCGAAGTTGATATTGGCGGTGTTGTTGGTTACAAAGCGGAAATTGTTCCTGGTGGTTTCGGAGGCCTGATTGTTGGGGATGCTGGCCGATATGGACTCCGGCAGCTCGTCTTTCTTGGTGTATGTACGGCTGTTGTTAAGGTCCATTCCGACTTCGCTCCTCAGAGTAAGCCATTTTAGTGGTTTGAGCTCGCCGTAGACATTGCCGATGGCGCGGGTGTCCTGCATTTCGCAGAGGTTGTCGTAGGCGCTGGCCACCGGGTTGTAGGCATCTATATAGCCAATGGAGTTGTAGGGGCCGAAGCCGTAGTGGTAGTCTCCGTTCTCTTCGTAAACGGGAACGTTGGGGGCGTTCTTAAGCGCGAGATTGTAAATCTTGGAGGCTTCTACCGCATTGTTGTACTGTTTTGTCATCGACATATTGGCCCCGACGGTGATAAGCGGGCTTATCTGCGAGGTGATGTTAATGCGGGCGTTGTAGCTCTGCATATCGTTGTTGATGACGTAGGAATCGGTATCGGAATACCGTAAGCTTACAAAGTAGTTGATCTTGTCTGTACCGCCGTTTACCGATGCCGACATATTGTGGCTGACGGCCGTACGGGTCACGGCATCCACCCAGTCGGTGTTGATGCCGCTCTTGAATTTGTACCCCGTGCTGGGGTAGTACATAGAGTAGATTTGTGCGTACTCGTCCCCGCTCAGAACCGGGAGCTTTCCGATGGGACGGTCAAAGGATACGCCGTAGTTGACGGTGACCTGTGCGTCGTCCCTTGCACCTTTCTTGGTGGTGATAAGTATGACGCCGGCGCTTCCGCGAGAACCGTAGATGGCGGTGGCATAGGCATCCTTGAGAATCTCGATGGACTCGATGTCATCGGGGTTGAGTGCGGCCAGGGGGTTTCTTTCGAAATTCTGGTCTATTACATCGGAATTGAATTGAAGCGAGCCGCCGCCGGTGGTCATACTGCCCATTGCGAAGGCGCGTATGGAGCCGCCCGTGGTGCTGGACAGATTGTTCCCGCGGTCGGTGCCGTAGATGGGCACGCCGTCAATCACGTAGAGGGGGTTGTTGTCTCCCATTATGGAGCTTACACCCCTGATTACAAGCAGGTTGGCGCTTCCAAGGCCGCCTGATGACGCGGAGACGAAAACGCCCGGTGCCTGTCCTGCCAGCAGCAGGTCCAAAGAGGCGCCGGCCGCCTTCTCCTCGCGCAGTTTCACGGAGCTCATAGCTCCGGTGACGTTTCTGCGATCCTGTGAACTGTAGCCTGTCACGACGGATTCTACCAGGCGGTACCCGGTGTCGTCACGCAGAGTCACGTTGAACACCGAACGGTTGCCTGGAGCCTCCTTGTGGGTCTCGTAGCCTATCATAGAGAATGTCAGGACTCCCCTTGGAGTAATCTTGATGGTATACTTGCCGTCGCCATCTGTATAAGTGGCGTTGGGTGTCCCTTCTTCATAGACCACGACACCGGCCACAGGCTGGCCCTTGTCGTCAGTCACTGTACCCGACACCGTAACCTGGACTTGCTGGGCCCAGATTACGGTTGTCAGTACAAGTGCCAGAAGGGATGACAGAAACTTCTTCATCCGAATGCTATATTATTTGATTTTCTTCTTCCAGGTATCGAAGATAATCTCGTCTTCTGCAGTAGGACCGCCGTAGTAACCGGAACAGATACCGCGTCCGCCGAATATCCAAAGCATATCGCCGTCCACAACCAGGCATGGACGGGAGCGGCCGACATAAGTGTCGGGCATAGCGTTCTCGCCGGTAAGTTCGGTCCAGTTGATACCGTCGGTAGAGCGGAATACCCTGCTGGAAACAGCTTGCTCTGAGAGAGGATTGCCCTCTTCGTCAACACTGCCAGTCGGCTTGAAATACTCGCCGCCGACCATATAGAGGACATTGCCGGCGCTTACAACGCGCATATTCCACAATCCGCCGAATCCGCCGTCAGCAGTCTCTTCGACCCAGGTTATGCCGCCGTCGGTTGAACTGTAAACTGCGGTCTGCTCGTATCCGGCCTGTACAAAGTTCTTGAAGCCGCCTGCGAGGAATGTCTTGCCATTGAATGAATATAATGCGGAGCATCTCAGTTGGGATGCGGGGGAGGTTCTGTCTACATCGCCGACTTTGTTCCAAGTGAAACCGTCGGAGCTGGTAGCAGCGTTATATGTGCCCTGCATCTGACCGAATACAGTGGCAAGTCCGCCCATATAGGAGAGCTTGTCTGCAGAAGCCTCCAGGCGTGCGTCAACATAACCGCTAAATACGCCATCCTCGTCGGAGGCAGTCTCTTTAGTCCAGTTTTCTCCATCAGAAGTGGAGTAGATGTAAAGTTCGGCAATGTCAAAGAAACCTGCCATACCCCACATCAGCTCGGGGCCGTAACCATCTTCGTTAACGCCGTAGATGTAACCGCCACCGATAGAGAAGAGTTTGTCCTTGAAAACTACAAGCCTTGAACCAAAGCCGCCAACAACGGGGATGCTGGTGTTGACCTTTGTCCAGGAGATGCCGTCAGCAGACTTGAATACCTGGTGATATGCGGTGCTGGTAGCGTCAGTTCCGTCAGGATAGGAAGAAGTGATGGCATAAAACTCGCCCTTGAACATTGCTACGTCAAACCACGCAGCGGAGGGGAAACCGGATCCGGTCATATCGGAGTTGACCCTCTTGCCGGAGGTCTGACTGGCGTCGTTGGCATCTTCGATGACGGTGACGGTGTAGGAAACCTCCTTGTCGCCCTTCACGGCCACGATGGTGACGGGAGCTGAGAAGTCGGCGGTTGTCACGCCGCTTTCCACTGCTTCGCCGCCCATCTTGATTTCGGTCTCGAGAGTCGCCGTGTAGTTAATCTTCATAATGTACTGTGAAGCGGGCATATCGGGCTCAACAGGGTCGCTGGTGTTGACGATGGTCTTTGCATCCTGGTCAACGACGCACTGCAAAGTCTGCCCGTTAGGCATTGTGAGAGAGAAGGTGAGGATACCAAACGGATCTTCAACTATAGGTTCGGGTTCGGGCTTCTTGCAGCCGGTGAGCATCAGTGCTCCTATGAAAAGAACTGCCAGAAGTCTCATGCTAATCTTAATAATAGCTTTCATAGTGATAATTAATTATGTTGGTTGGATTAATGAGGCTTGATAGCTGTTGCGGGAACAGACTTCACGGGGGTGGCTGGAGTCATACCGGCAGGAGCGGCAGCGGGGACAGCTGCTGCCGGCTTGGCAGCTTTCTGCTCTTCTGCTTTTTCCCTTTCGCCCGGCATAAAGCCGTCCAGCAAGTCACCTATAGTTCTGCCAATGGCTTCGCCGCGCAGGTGCTTGGCGACAATCTTGCCTTCCTGGTCAAGCAGCAGGATGAAAGGAATGCCGCTGAACTGATATTTGTCCATCACTTCGGCACCCGCATTAGGAGCGAGAACCTGCGGCCAGGGGGTGCCTTCTTCTGCGAGAGCCTTCTTCCAGGCCTCTTCGCTCTTGTCTATAGATACACTGAGGAATTCCACGCCTTTGTCTTTGAATTTATCATAGGTTTCCTTCAGGTTGGGAATCTCTCCGCGACAGGGACCGCACCAGGATGCCCAGAAATCGATGAGCAGCAGTTTGCCCTTGAAATTCTCGGGGCCAAGCTCGCCGCCGTCAATGGAGGGGCAGGTAAACAGAGGGGCAGGCTGGCCTACCATCATGCGCATCTTGCGCTCTTTGTCCTCTGCCTTCTGGGCACGCATCGCTGCTGCGGGGGCGTAGCCGGGGTTGGCTTTCTCTATTTCGTCCAATGCCGAATTGATAAGTTCCTCGTCCCTTATGGGGTCGAGCATCTTGATGATGGCCAGGGTGCTGGGCGAACCTGCATAGCGATCGAGAAGATACTTCTCGCGGGCACTGACATCTTCGAAGTTGGCATCGTAGAGGGCCTTGGTCAGGCCATCCTTGTCTGCGGGAGATGCAAATGCGGCTCTGTAGGCAGCCTGAGAGATGGCTATCATCTGTTGATAGTTGCGGAAATTGTTGAAGTTCAAGTCGTTCATCAGATCGTTCTTGGGACTGCCTTTGATTATCTCGAACGGAGGGTTCTTGATCTTGATGGCCGCGGTGTCTACGCCACGGAAATCGATGGTCATATCCTCGTCCTCGGCCCAAAGGCTGACCTTCTCCCACATGCCGCAGTCGAGAGTGTAGACATCCGGCTCGTCGATTTTGACCGTGATGGTGTAGTTCTGATTTTCGTCAATGGGTACAACTGCGAGAGTATCCCTGCCATGGTCCTTGAAGCGGAACAGAGTCATCTTCATGTCGGGATCGGTAAACTTCACGTGACCCTTGATGGTGATTTTATTGTCCTGGCAGGAGATAGCCGCCACCAGAACAACCAGTAAAAGAAAGAGTTTTTTCATAATGAATGTTACATAATGTATGACACAAAAGTAGAAATAATAATCAACAAACTTGCAAATTATTAGTATGGAGTATGTTGATTATCAGTGAGATTTTTTTGTAATGGTACCATTTTTGTGCTATCTTTGCTTACGATTTTTAACTAGATTAGTAGCGTTATGAAAAAAATTATCATTGCTATGATGCTGCTTGTTTGCAGTTCATCACTTTTTGCACAACGTGTTGACGGCTATGGAATTCCTGTTAACAGTTTGAATGTTCAGACTTCAGACGCATTGGTGCCCTACGTAGGGACGGGCCTGGTTGTGGGACTTGGAACGGCAATCGGTGTTGGAATCGGGGCTGCCGTTGCAGCGGTTATCACCGGAGGGAATGCCGATATCGAATATGAATCTCCCAAGATGGTGGGTTGGATGCCCTATATCTCAATAGGATACGATCATCATTTCCCCAATACCAGATGGAGCCTGGGCCCGGAACTTGGTTATTGGCATTCAGGTATGGTCAGCGAAACCAGTTACAATCATTTCCATTTTGCGACCCTCACCGCTGCAAGTAAGTTGTACTACAAGCCGTCCGGCATATGCAAATTGTACGGCGGGCTGAATCTTGGCGCAGCATTGCTCGCTTCCAGCACCCAGACCCTGACTCACGCCACCAAGGCTGACGAGCCGACCGAGCCGGCCGGGGATGGCGCCACTGCAGAGGAACCCAAATCTTCCGACGGTCCCTCCATCATCCCTGCCATTCAGTTCAACCCTATCGGTATGCGCCTTGGCAGCGAAAAGGTTGCGTTTCTGGCAGAACTGGGTATCGGCTACAAGGGTTTCCTGCAGCTGGGTATAAACGTGGCTCTTTAGCCTCAGCGCTTCTTTTCGAAGACTCGCGCAGCCTCTTTGAGGTTTTGGATGATGGGCAGTTGCTGGGGGCAGACCCCTTCGCACTGCCCACATTCTATACATTCTGATGGCTTCCCGTGATTCTGGATGTGGATAGAGAAGTACCAGTCGCTGTTCCAGCTGCGGTCAATGGACTTTGCGTTGAGGTCGGCGAATATGTCGGGGATGGGAATCTGCATAGGGCAGCCGTCGGTGCAGTAGCGGCAGCCGGTGCAGGCAATCAGTTTTTTGCCGTTGAGGATTTCAGCCACCTGCTTCACTGCGGCCATCTCCCTGTCTGACAGTGGCTTGAAATCTGCCATATACGACAGGTTGTTGCGCATCTGGTCCAGGGTGCTCATCCCGGAAAGCACCATAATAGTCTGCGGGAAAGAGGCGGCAAAGCGTATCGCGTAGCTCGCCTGGCTGGCGCCTGCGCCAAGGTCTTTCAGCGGCTGGGCGGCATCGACCGGCAGGTTGGCCAGCAGGCCGCCCTTCACCGGCTCCATAATCACCACCGGCTTGCCGTGCTTCTCGCATACTTCATAGCAAAGGCGGCTCTGTATGCCGATATCCTCATAGTCCAGATAGTTGAACTGGATCTGCACCAGCTCTATCTGCGGATATTCGGTGAGGATGCGGTCCAGAATATCGGCCTTGTCGTGGAACGAGATGCCCACGTGGCGTATTTTCCCCTCTTCTTTGAGCTGGAAAGCAGTTTCATAGGCGCGGCAGGCCTTGTATTCTGCAAAGTACTCCTCGTTCTGGGCGTGCATCAGATAGAAGTCAAAATAGTCCACGCCGCAGGATTGCAACTGCATTTCAAAAAACTTGCGGATTCCCTCCGGGCTCTTCTCGAACATTCCGTTGGAGAGTTTGTCCACCAACAGGTATTCTTCGCGGGCGTGTCGGCTGGTCAGGCACTCCCTCAGCGCCGTTTCGCTGGCCCCGGAGTGGTAGCCGTGGGCGGTGTCGAAATAGTTGAAACCCCGCTCCAGAAACAAATCGACCATTGCACACATCTGCTCTGTATCTACCCGGCCGCCTTTCATAGGAAGCCTCATACAGCCGAACCCGAAGTTCTTTTTTATTTCAGGGAAAAAGTTGTTCATTTCTTCTTTTTGTTTAGGTAAATATAGCAATAATCAGTTGATTATGGCTATATTTGCGGCCCCAAAAGTATAATTGGTACAATTAAAATACAGCAATGAAAAAGATTTTTTTGATAATGATGGCTTCTATGGCAATCGTTTCTTGCGCGCCCAAGGGCGAGAAGGCCCCCGCGCTGGATCTTTCCAATCTTGACACTACTGTCAGCCCCAAGGTGGACTTTTATAAGTATGCAACCGGCGGCTGGCAGGTAAAGAACCCCCTGCGTCCCGAATTCTCACGCTTCGGCTCTTTTGACGTTATTTCCGAGACCAACCAGAAGCAGCTCAACGAGCTGTTCGAGTCTATGGTGGATATGAAGGCCGCCAAGGGCTCCGTGGACCAGAAGATCTCTGACCTCTACAAGATGGCCCTGGACTCCACTACCCGCAACGAGCTTGGCGCAAAGCCCATTATGGACGACATCGCCCGCATTCAGGCAGTCACCACCAAAGACGAGCTCTGGCACCTTCTGGCCAAGATGAGTCTTGAGGGCACCGGCACCGGCTTTTACGGCAGCGGTGTAGAGGCTGACCTCGCAAACAGCGATATGCAGGTGCTTTACCTGGGCCAGGGCGGCCTTGGTATGGGCGACCGCGACTACTACCTCAAAGAAGAGAATGCAGCTCTTAAAGAGGGTTACCAGCAGTTCCTGGTCAAGATTCTGAACCTCTGCGGCATTGAGAATGCAGAGGATATCGCAGCCAAGACTATGGAGGTAGAGAACAATATCGCCGAATACTCCTGGACCCGCGAGCAGAACCGCAATATGACTGCAATCTACAACCCTATGTCTTCCGAGCAGATTTTTGCCGCATATCCCAACCTCGGTTTCGAAATCGATTGCGAAGAGCTGGGCATCCCCGCACAGGAGAAGATTATTGTAGAGCAGCCCTCTTTCTTCGAGAACTTTGATAAATATATTGCTGGTGCAGACCTTGAGACTCTGAAGGCTTATGCCCTTGCACATCTGGTGAGCGGTTCGTGCGGCGCCCTGAGCGACGATTTCTACACCGCAAGCTGGGAGTTCTTCAGCCATCAGATGGCCGGCGCACAAGAGCAGAAACCCCGCTGGAAACGCGCAATGCAGGTGCCTAACGGCCTGCTGGGCGAGGCTGTGGGCAAGATGTACGTAGAGCGCTACTTCCCCGAGTCTTCCAAGAAGAAAATGCTGGATCTGGTAGAGAACCTCCGCGCCGCCTGGAAAGAGCACATCGCCGCCCTGGACTGGATGAGCGACAGCACCAAGGTTCGCGCTCAGGAGAAGCTGGACGCTTTCACCGTAAAGATTGGCTATCCTGACAAATGGAAAGACTATTCAACCCTGAACATCGACCCTGAGCTGACTTATTATGAGAATCTGAAAAATGCCAGCGCCTGGTATATGAAAGACAACCTGTCCAAGCTTGGCAAACCCACCGACAAGACCGAGTGGGGTATGACTCCTCAGACAGTAAATGCATATTATAACCCCACCACCAACGAGATCTGCTTCCCCGCAGGTATCCTGCAGAAGCCTTTCTTCGATCCCGATGCAGACGCTCCTGTGAATTACGGCGGTATCGGTGTGGTTATCGGCCACGAGATGTCCCACGGTTTTGACGACCAGGGATCTATGTTCGACGCCAACGGCAATATGGCCAACTGGTGGACCGCAGAGGACAAAGAGAAATTTGACGCCAAGGGCGAAATCCTTGTTAAGCAGTTCGATGCAGTTGAGGTGCTCCCCGGCGTACACGCCAACGGCCGTTACACTCTGGGCGAGAACATCGGCGACCACGGTGGACTTTCCATTTCATATTCCGCAATGCAGAATGCCCTCAAGGCTCATCCGCAGGGTCTGATAGACGGCCTGACTCCCGACCAGCGCTTCTATCTCTCATATGCAACCGTATGGGCACAGAACATCACCGACCAGGAGAAGGCCCGCCTGACCAATATGGACCCTCACTCCCTGGCAGAGAACCGCGTGAATGTGTCACTGCGCAACTTCCAGACCTTCTTCGATGCATTCGACATCAAGGAGGGTGACCCTATGTTCCGTCCCGAAGAGGAACGCGTACACATCTGGTAATCCAGATCTGTCCATATACAAGAATGCCCGGCATCGCTGTCGGGCATTCTTTGTTTATTGTCGCACGGTGCTATTTCCCGTAGATGCTGTAGAATGATTCCAGTTCCTTTTTGAAATCGTCAAGATAGGGGGCGAGGGTGGAATCTTGCTGCATCTGCCGCTCTATTGTGCCGTCGGCATATTTCTGACGCATATCCTTGATGTATTCCACACACTGGGTCTTGGTGCTGTCCCAGTCGGCCACTTTCCACTTGCCGCCGTCTTTTACAAAGATGGCTTTGTGCAGGTCGGGGTCACCCTGAATCTCCACGTCAGCCTCTATGCGGTCGCCGTCGCGCTGGAACTCCTTAACTTCAAACACCGGCTGCCCGCCGCCGTTGCCGGAGACAAAATAGAACAGCCACTCGCCTTCACCAATCTCGCCGTATGAGCCGGTGGGGGCTTCAAAAGCCTCGGAGTAGGCGTTGAAATAATCTTCTGTGAGATACTGCCGGGCTTCGACCTTGAGGCCGTGATCGGGAATAAACTTGCACAGCGCCTCCAGATAATGCTTGTCCGGAGTGGATTTGCACCCCGTCAAAACCATCATCAAGGCAGCTATAGTAATGAATGTAATTCGTTTCATATGATGGATTATTGTTTGATTTCTTTGCGGATATAGCGGTCGCCGGTGGCGTCCTTCACTGCATCTATAAATGCAGGAGCGTAGGCAGGGGAGGTGTGCCGGCCGGGTTTGAGCTCGCCGTTTTCGCTGGGGAGCATAATCTGGTCGTTGTGCTTTACAATCAGCAGGCGGGCAAGTTTGTCCCAGCGGGCCATCATCTTGCCGGTGTATTCTATCGATTTTGCGGTGAGGAAGTCACTGCACTCGCCGGCGGTGAGGTCTGCGGCCTTAGCATCGACCTCTTTCTGGGCGGTTTCGTAGTAATCTTCCAGTTCCCTCTGGGCGTCGCGCAAATCGCCAATCATCACGCTGTAGCGCGGGTAGACCATATTAGCCACAAAGTTGCACATCCAGAAGGCGCTCTCGGTAGAGAATTCGTGCACGTTGTTGTTCTCGCGGCGGAAGGGGTCGGGGATGCGGTTCACGCCGCAGAATACCGGCACGTAGGCCACCATAGAAGCATCGTCCAGGTTGAAATAGAGTATGCCGCCCACGGCGTCGGGCAGCCAGCTGCGCATACGGCACACCATTGTCATACCGCTCTGCTGGCAGCCGATGGGCCTCTCGCGGAACATTTTGGTGGAGTCGCTGGCGTAGTAGTTTACCGGCTGGTTGCGGTAGGGAGATGCCCAGGGTCCGGCGCTGACGTCGGCGGTCATATCCAGCGCGGTGCCTTCGTAGTGGTCGCGCATATCATTCTGGATGTCGCGGTAG
>JAEETP010000132.1 GCA_016290415.1 Bacteroidales bacterium | reverse complement strand
CGGGAGGCCTCGGAGCTGGCTGTGGAGACACTCTTTTCAATTATGGAAGCCCGCCGCGAGGGTCGTTCTGAGCCGGAGGTCCTCCAGCGGCTTATTCCCCCGACACTGGTGGTGCGCTCCAGCTGCTAGATTATTGCAGGTTATTCGGTTTCCGGGTAATGATTTCAACAAAGTGCGCCTTAATAGCTTCTGCCTGTTCCGGGGTAACTGAGAGGTAGCGGTGGCGGCCGTCGCTCTGCGGGGTGAAAGTGGTTAGCCCATCTTCGCTCACATCAATAATTCCGGGTTCCGAAACGGTGAACCATTCTGCCCCCTCCACTGCATAGAGGGTCGCTGTCAGATCCCAGCACGGCCGGTCGTGCGGCATCGGGCAGTAGGCCAGATAGCCCTCGCGCATAGGGTGGGGAATGCCCCAGTCCAAATCCTTTTCTATACTTTCGCCAGGGTAGCAAATTGCCGCACCGACCTCAAACGGCGAAGTTACAATCTCAGTGGGCCAGCCGGCAAACACTTTGCGGCTGGCATCCAGGTCGCCGCTGATATTGAATTCCGCGTTGGGGGCGGTGAACCAGCCGCCCATCGTGGTCAGTGAAATGACTTTTTTCTCTATCAGTTCGCAGTCGTTTTCCAGCAGGGCGCCGAGGTTGCCCAGAAAGCCTACGGAGATGATTTTCACCGACTTGTCGGGCATCTCTGATAGAATCTGCCGATATAGCGACACTGCGTCGGGCAAGGTGTCACAGCGCGGCAGACTGCGGGCAAACAGCGGCTGTCCGGCACCGTCTTTCATATCGGAAATAACCTGTGCGAAATTGACACCCCCGGTCTTGGCGGGAGCATCACCGCAGCGCACGCCTATTGGCACCGGATGCCCATAGAAGGTATTCATAATATCGATATACTCGGCGGGTGCGCTGCCCTCCTTGTTTAGCATCACGGCCAGGAGGTTGACCTTGCCGTCCTCTACCCATTTGTAGAGCATATCCAGCGCCATTGCGTCGTCTATGTCGTTGCCCATATCGGTTTCGAAAATAATGTTCACCGGAGCTGGCGTATCAGGTGTGCCATGGCACGAAGGCAGCAGTAGCAACACTGCTGCGGCAAGTGCGAAAAAGCGCAAAAACAAGTTCATTGGATACAGATTAATACAGTACCCAAAGGTAGCAATTATTCTACCGACTCGTTCAGATCAATCAAATTGTTGAGCAGCGCATAAACGGTGAGACCCGCAACGGAGCGGATGCCGGTCTTGCGGCTGATGTTCTTGCGATGGGTTATCACTGTGTAGGTGGAGATGTTGAACCGGTCGGCTATCTCTTTGTTTTGCATACCCTTGGCCACGCACACCAGAATCTCTTTTTCGCGGGCGGATAGCAGGCCGTTCTCTGATTTCTTGCTCTGGACGGTGTCCTGTATTGCTTCCATCACCTTGCGGGATATGGCAGCAGGGGCATCGTACAAAGATACTACTGCGTCGTACTGGTGCAGATAGTCTTCATCGCAGAGGCAGGTCTGGAGCGCCACCACAGGAGCATCGCTATATTCTGCTATTATCTGCCGGGCGATGTCCATCTCTCCGCAGCCGAACACAGAAGGGTCCAGCACTATGGCGTCGGCATAGATGTTCTTCAGATGTTCGTCGCCCTCGCGGGGAATGTGGTGCATTATGCCCGTTACAAAAAAGTCTCCGGACTCCTCTAGAATATCCTTGATGCCCCGCGAAACAATTTCGGAGGGGATAATTAGCATCAGTTCTTTCCGGTCGGTTCTCATTTTGCACTCCCCTCCATTCTGCGGATTAGCGGCATAAGCACGTTATCTTCAATAGATTCGTGCCTTAGGAGGTCGTCCCGCAGATTGTATATGAAAGAAACCGTCTCCATAACTTCACCGCCGTCGCAATCGTCTGGCAGATACTTCATTACGATGTTTTTAAGATCGTCTATCTTCTCGTCTATGTCTCCGTGGACATCAGAAAGCGCGTCGTGGCGGGAAGTGCGGTTGGCGGCGAGGGTTTTCACATAGGGGAAGACATTCTGCTCTTCAAATTCGAAGTGCCGTTCCAATTCCCGCTTATAGCCAGTGAAAAACTCCCAGATGATCTCTCTTGAGCGGTCCTGCCCCCGGCTCAAGATTCTTTGAAGATGCTCTTCGAGGGTGGTCAGGGCGGTGTCGGTGTACCATTTGTGGGAGAGTTTCAGGTATTTGAGAAGGTCCTCGGCGTTGATGCGGTCCAGAATGTCATCGCTGGGGCGGTATCCTTTGAAGGTATACACCCTGCATAACAGCAGGAAGGTGGTTTCGTCTACATTATACCTGTTGCAGAGGTCAGAAACGGTAGATTCGCCAAAACCAAGCTTCATTCCGAGCCGCGTCAACACTCCCAGCAACCTGTAGTTGAGGTCGATAAGGGCGGCAACCTTCATCTTGCCCGACATCTGAGGCAGTTGCTGGGCGGTATGGGTGTTCGTTTTCATAACACCCTCAAAGGTAGAGATATTATTAGAGAGCATCAACAAAGCTTATTACTGCGTCGCGATCTTCTTTGCTCAGATTGTAGAACTGCTCTGCGCTGGAGTATGCATCGCTCTGCTTGCTGTAGCCGTGCCACATAATGGCTTCAAGGGTATTGCGGGCGCGGCAGTCGTGCAGGCGGTCGCCGCGGCCGGTATTGGTCTGGGAAAGTCCCCGGCCCCAAAGCGGAGTGGTGCGGCACCACGTGCCGTGGATGTCGTTTATCATAAACAAACGGTGGTGGATCAAGTCGGTGTAGGGGTAAATAACCTGATTCTGATAGCGGGGCAGCGGCTTGTCGGCAATAATCTTGGGAGCCCAGTAGTTATCTTCTTTTGTCTCCCAGCGGGGACGGTGGCACTGGGCGCAGCCCATCTTGCCAAACAGGGCCTTGCCTCTCTGAACTTCAGGCTTCTGGAGATTGCGGGCGCGGGGGATTGCCAGGCCGCGGTGCCATACCATAAAGTTGTAGTACTCACTGTCGCTCATCTCGTCTTCGCCTCCCCAGGCATCCACAAAATACTTGGTATATTCCTCGGCATCCGAGCCCTTGTTCAGCCCCAGTAGATGTTCTACCAGATAGGATATATTCTCTCTGGTGCCGTCGCCGTAGAAAGGAGCCAGATATTTAGGCAGCTGTCCTGCATCGCCCTTCTCTTTAATGTAGCTGATTACAGATTCGGTAGAGCCCATTTTCTTGGCCCAGGCCTTGGTTGTGTATAAATAGCGGCGGTCGCGACGGGTGACATTGGTGATGTTCCATATAGCATTGGCGCCGGCTCCGTCCTGGAGACTGGCGCGCGTCATAGCATAGGTGAAGCGTTTCAGCGCCTTGGTGCCCGCCTCAACAGGCGTCCCATCGGCAAAAGCGCCTTCGGCGAGAGAATACATAGCACCGGGAGCGAAGTCGTCTGCTGCGCTGTCCCAGAAATTAGGGTTCAACTCCACGAACTGCGCCTCTTTCTGGTACTGTGCCTTGATGCTGTCCTGGGGGATTGCGTCTATCAGGCCGGTGCCGGGGATACCGATGGTAGATTCCAGACGGAATG